>NZ_JBXAJM010000007.1:0-26208 GCF_058797315.1 Pseudomonas sp. GW823-FHT02F05 | reverse complement strand
ACGCCACCATATAGCGCTACTTGTGCCAAAGCTGCCTAATGGCGCACCCGGCAGGACTCGAACCTGCGACCATCCGCTTAGAAGGCGGATGCTCTATCCAGCTGAGCTACGGGCGCCTTATTAATCTGTACTCTTGGAGGATTACAAACTAAGTGCTTCCAGCCTTGCAGTACAACTATTCTGCTCGACCTTCTTAACCAGTGCTAGGCTGTGCCCGACAAGTGCGACGAATAGTATAGATGCCCTGGAAACCCGTCAAATCTTTTTTGAAAAAAACTGATTTTATTTAAGGGGTTAGGGCAATTTGCAGACCAAGCGCCTTTGCCCTCGCGCCTTGGCATGCGAGAATGCGCGCACTTTTCTTCCCCCTCTCGATGGTTAATCACGCGTAATGACTGCACAACTTATCGACGGCAAATCAATCGCCGCCAGCCTGCGCCAGCAGATCGCCAAACGAGTCACCGAGCGCAGCCAGCAAGGCCTGCGCACGCCTGGCCTCGCGGTGATCCTGGTCGGCAGCGATCCTGCCTCTCAGGTTTATGTCTCGCACAAGCGTAAAGACTGTGAAGAGGTCGGCTTTATTTCCAAGGCCTACGACTTGCCTTCGGACACCACTCAACAGGCCCTGACCGACCTGATTGACAGCCTCAACGATGACCCGGGCATGGACGGCATCCTGCTGCAGCTGCCGCTGCCTGAGCACCTGGACGCCTCCAAGCTGCTGGAGCGCATCCGCCCGGACAAGGACGTCGACGGTTTCCACCCTTATAACGTCGGCCGCCTGGCCCAACGCATTCCCCTGCTGCGCCCATGCACGCCTAAAGGCATCATGACGCTGCTGGAAAGCACCGGTGTCGACCTGTACGGCCTTGACGCTGTGGTGGTGGGCGCATCGAACATCGTCGGTCGCCCGATGGCCATGGAGCTGCTGCTGGCCGGCTGCACCGTGACCGTCACCCATCGCTTCACCAAGGACCTCGCCGGCCACGTCGGCCGTGCCGACCTGGTGGTAGTCGCCGCCGGCAAGCCGGGCCTGGTCAAGGGTGAGTGGATCAAGGAAGGCGCCATCGTTATTGACGTGGGTATCAACCGCCAGGAAGACGGCAAGTTGGTGGGCGACGTGGTGTATGAAACCGCCCTGCCCCGAGCAGGCTGGATCACGCCGGTCCCCGGCGGTGTCGGGCCGATGACCCGGGCCTGCTTGCTGGAAAACACCTTATATGCAGCGGAAACGCTGCACGGTTAATAACCAGAGGTGATGAAAAAGCCCTGCCTTAGCGCAGGGCTTTTTATTGCCCGTAAAAAAACCGTTTTTTCTTAGTTTTTAGGCACTTTCGTCTGGTTCTAGAAGAACATTCGACAGTTCTTCATCCATACTCCTAAAATGTAACGTCATTTGTCTTAAGTCCCGTTCTACAACGGCATTTCCTTACTTTTTAGCGAGTTCATCCGCGTGAAAATTCGTCTTTCTATCGTTAGCCTGTTTTTTGCGATAACAGGCACCTTCGCCCACGCTGCCGAATCCACCCTGGCCCCGCGTGACGCCTCCAAGCTGCAGATCGCCTCCGGCAGCGCCATGCTGGTCGACTTGCAGACCAATAAAGTCATTTATTCCAGCAACCCTGACGTGGTGGTACCTATCGCCTCGGTGAGCAAGCTGATGACTGGCCTGATCGTACTCGAAGCCAAGCAGAATATGGACGAGTACATCGACATCAACATCACCGACACGCCCGAGATGAAAGGCGTGTTCTCCCGGGTGAAGATCGGCAGCCAGATGCCACGCAAGGAAATGCTGCTGATCGCGCTGATGTCTTCGGAAAACCGCGCCGCCGCCAGCCTCGCCCACCACTATCCAGGCGGTTACGCGGCCTTCATTGCCGCGATGAACGCCAAGGCCAAGTCCCTGGGCATGACCAGCACCCACTACGTAGAGCCCACCGGCCTGTCGATCCATAACGTGTCGACCGCCCGCGACCTGAGCAAGCTGCTGGCCTATGCGCGCAAGTTTCCGATGCTGAGCCAGTTGAGCACCACCAAGGAAAAGACCGTGTCGTTCCGCAAGCCTAATTACACCTTGGGCTTCTCCAACACCGATCACCTGATTAACCGCGCCAACTGGGATATCAAGCTGACCAAGACCGGCTTCACCAACCAGGCCGGCCATTGCCTGGTGTTGGTGACGAGCATGGGCAATCGCCCGGTGTCGCTGGTGATTCTGGATGCCTTTGGCAAGTTCACCCATTTTGCCGATGCCAGCCGTATTCGTAGCTGGGTCGAGACCGGCAAAGGCGGCGCAGTGCCGGATGTGGCGCTGCGTTACAAGGCCGATAAAAACCTCAAGAACCGAGCGACCGCTGCGGAAGTGCGTCGATAAGCAACGGTTTTAGTGTGGGAGCGGGCTTGCCCGCGAATGCGGGGTGTCAGTCGCTACATTCATGGCTGACCCACCGCATTCGCGAGCAAGCCCGCTCCCACATTATTTGAGCTTCACTTCTTCTCTGCCAACACCTTGAGCGCCTGGGCCGCCGCTTGCTCCTGCCCCGCCTGCGCCGTGGCATTGGCCGCTTCGCGCCAGCGCTGCACGTCCACATTGGCCGGCAACTGGCTCGGGCGCTGGGTCAGAATGGCCCAATGGCCCGCGCTCGCCCACGCCGACTCGAAGTCGCTGAAGCTCATGATCAGCCGGCGCTCGTTGCCAGAGCGCAACAGCACCGTACTCTTCTGTTGGTTGAACCCCACCACCACGACATAGCGCGCCCCGGACCAATAACTGGCGTTGATCCGCGCCATCACTGGGTAACCCGCCGCCACCTGCGCCAGCACGGCGGTCAGCTTGGCCGCCAGTGGATACACCATCAGCCCGTATTCACGTGCCAGCACTTGCATGTTGCGCTCAAGGTCCGCCTCGGCGCCGGGCAGGTGCAGCGGTTTATCAAGCAAACCCGGTGTCATGACAATGCCTTGTTGCGACAGCATGCTGGCAAGTGCCGTAGGACCGCTCTGATAAGCCTCGCTGCGAAAGGTCGGCACGCCAGTGAGTTCAACGCGCTCCGGCAAGCCTGGCAGTTTCGATGGTGTGCTGCTGGCACAGGCCGCCAGCCCAAGGGCAGCGGCGAGCAGCAAGGAGGTTTTAAGGTTCGACCGTAAGCGCAATTTTTTCACTCTCTTGATCAACTGCCGGTAAAGGCCTCCGATCATAGGGCGCCCCGCCCCGCCGGTATAGCCCACTGGCTCAGTAAAGCGGCGCTGATAGAGCAAAGAAGTTGGACCGACTCGACCATTGGTCAATAGCAGGCAACCGCCAGCTGACTAGACTGTCCATTGAGAAGACTGTGTGTGCCCCAAGTGGGCGAAAGGAGGCCCGAATGAGCCTTGCGACAACGATTTTCCTGTTGATCTGTGGTTGGCTGGCCGTCGCCGCCGCCATGCTGTGGGGAGTCATGCGCGTGACGCGCCGGCATCATCACCCCCACGTCAAACCTGCTGCACCTGCAGAACCGCACAAGGCGACGGCGCATCACGCCTAGCCAGGCATGCAATTGAAGTCCTGGGTCGCGGCAATTTCCTTGCCGTTGCCGTCCTCAAGAGACGCGCGCACCGTGGTGCCCAGGCTCGACTCCACCAGGGTGTAGTGCTCACCTGCCTTGAAATGCTTGTACTCGATGCGGCCCTGGCAGTCCTGCTGGTTGTCATCACCCGGCTCGTCTTCAAATAAAGTCACGTCCAGGCGATGGTCACCCGGGGTCACCTCAAAATAGCGCCCATCGTCCACCCGCTTGCCATCGACACGCTCGGCCATCAGGTCATTCGGCGCTTCTTCCTGCAAGCCGATCCAGGCTTCGCTGGGATCCGCCTTGGGGATCGGGCCGGCGCAGGCCGACAGTAAACAGACAAAGCCTAGGACGGGAACTAACAACAGTGGTTTGAGTGACATGACAGGGCTCCAAAGGGCATGAATGAAAAGTTCGTATCCGATGGCTGACAAGCTTGATGAGCCGCCCTTCCTGGAACAAATGAATCCCTATGAAAGTATCTTCAGCCCTTGACTAAAACTTCCTTCACCTGGCTGAAAGGTGCGTGTTAGGTGGGTCGGTCAAGACTGCCGGGGTTTGCAATCCTGCTCTTCTCGGAGACTCACGCATGCTCGGGCTGGTAAAGACCGCACTGCACAAGCCGTACACCTTCATCGTGCTGGCTATATTCATCTGCATCATCGGGCCGATGGCGGCCCTGCGTACGCCCACGGATGTTTTTCCCGATATCGGCATTCCCGTGGTCGCCGTGGTGTGGCAGTACAACGGCCTGTCTCCGGACGCCATGGCCGGCCGGGTGATCTACACCTACGAACGCTCCCTGAGCACCACCGTCAACGACATCGAACATATCGAGTCGCAATCGTTGCCCGGCATGGGCATCGTCAAGATCTTCTTCCAGCCTGGCGTCGATATCCGTACCGCCAATGCCCAGGTCACGGCGGTGTCACAAACCGTGCTCAAGCAAATGCCACCGGGCATCACCCCGCCGCTGATCCTCAACTACAGCGCTTCCACGGTGCCGATCCTGCAAATGGCGTTCTCCAGCCCCAGCCTTTCGGAAGCCAAAATTCGCGACCTGGTGCAGAACAATATCCGCCTGCCCTTGAGCGCCCTGCCCGGCCTGGCCATGCCCACCCCAATGGGTGGCAAGCAACGGCAGATCACCCTCGACCTCGACCCTCAAGCCCTGGCCGCCAAAGGCTTGTCGGCCCAAGACGTGGGCAACGCCCTGGCGCTGCAGAACCAGATCATCCCGGTGGGCACCGCCAAGCTCGGCCCCAACGAATACACGATCCTGCTCAACAACAGCCCCAAGGCGATTGATGAGCTCAACGACTTGCCGATCAAGACCGTCGACGGTGCGCTGATCACCATCGGCCAAGTGGCCCATGTGCGCGACGGTTCACCACCGCAAACCAATATCGTGCGGGTCGACGGCCATCGCGCCGTGCTGATGCCGGCGCTGAAAAACGGCAGCATCTCCACGCTTTCGATCATCGACGGTATCCGGCAGATGCTGCCGCGCATCAACGAAACCTTGCCACCGTCACTGAAAACCTCGCTGCTGGGCGATGCCTCGGTGTTCGTCAAGCAGTCGGTGGGCAGCGTGGCCCAGGAAGGCATCATTGCCGCACTCCTCACCAGTGCGATGATCCTGCTGTTTCTCGGCAGTTGGCGCTCGACCTTGATCATCGCCGCGTCGATTCCCCTGGCAGTGCTGTCGGCCATCGCGCTATTGGCCGTCAGTGGGCAAACCCTCAACGTGATGACATTGGGCGGGCTGGCGTTGGCGGTGGGCATCCTGGTGGACGACGCCACGGTGACCATCGAAAACATCAACTGGCACCTGGAGCAAGGCAAGGCGGTGAAGGCCGCGATTCTCGACGGCGCCGCGCAAATCGTCGGCCCGGCTTTCGTCTCGCTGTTGTGCATCTGCATCGTGTTCGTGCCGATGTTTTTGCTGCAAGGCATCGCCGGTTACCTGTTCCGGCCAATGGCGCTGGCGGTGATCTTTGCCATGGCCAGTTCGTTCATTCTCTCGCGTACCCTGGTGCCGACGCTGGCGATGTATTTGCTCAAACCACATAGGCCGGAGGCAGGCGCGGGGCATCATCCGGAAGATGCATTCATCAATCACCACGAGGGTGAACAGCACGTGAGGCCGCGCAATGCGTTGCTGCAATCGGTGCTGAATTTTCAACAGGGATTCGAACGACACTTTTCCAATATCCGCGACACCTACCATGGCCTGCTGACGCTGGCGCTGGGCGCACGCAAGCGCTTCATTGTCGGGTTCCTGGCCTGCGTACTCGCGTCGTTCCTGCTGTTGCCGAGCCTGGGCCAGGACTTTTTCCCGGCCACCGATGCGGGTGCCTTGGCCCTGCATGTGCGCTTGCCACTGGGCACGCGTATCGAAGAAAGTGCCGCGGCGTTCGATCGCATCGAAGCACGGATTCGCGAGGTTATCCCGGCCGAAGAACTGGACACCATCGTCGACAATATTGGCATTCCGCTCAGCGGCATCGACATGGCCTACAGCAGCAGCGGCACCATCGGCCCGCAGGATGGCGATATTCAAGTCAGCTTGAAAACGCACCACGCGCCCACCGCCGACTATGTGAAAAAACTGCGTGAAGCCCTGCCGCAAAGTTTCCCCGGCAGCCACTTTGCGTTCCTGCCCGCCGACATCAGCAGCCAGATCCTCAACTTCGGCGCTCCCGCCCCTCTGGACGTCAAAATCTCCGGGCGCAATGACGCGGAAAACCGCGCCTATGCCGTCGAGCTTGAACGGCGCTTGCAACATGTACCGGGGATTGCCGACCTGCGGATCCAGCAGTCCACCGGCTACCCCTCGCTGCAAGTAAACGTGGACCGTATGCGCGCCAATGGCCTGGGCATCACCGAGCGTGACGTCACCAACAGCATGGTCGCCTCCCTCGCCGGCAGCTCGCAAACCGCGCCGACCTTCTGGCTCAACCCGGCCAACGGCGTGTCTTATTCCATCGTCGCGGCCACCCCGCAGTACCGCCTCGACAGCCTGCCGTCCCTGGAGGCGTTGCCGGTGACCGGTGCCGATGGGCAGGCGCAAATTCTCGGCGGCGTGGCAACCATCTCCCGGGTACAGAGCCCTGCCGTGGTGACCCACTACAACATCGAGCCTACCTTGGACCTGTACGCCAACGTGCAAGGCCGCGACCTCGGCGGTGTGGCCCGCGATGTGCAAAAGGTGCTGGATGACACTGCGTCCATGCGCCCCAAAGGCGCGACCATCAGCCTGCACGGGCAGATCGATGCGCTGCATGAGGCGTTCAGTGGTTTGAGCTTCGGACTGCTCGGCGCGGTGGTGCTGATCTACTTGCTGATCGTGGTCAACTTCCAATCATGGGCCGACCCTTTTGTGATCATCACGGCGTTGCCGGCAGCATTGGCGGGCATCGTGTGGATGCTGTTTCTCAGTGGCACCTCGTTGTCGGTGCCAGCACTCACCGGCGCCATCTTGTGCATGGGCGTGGCCACCGCCAACTCGATCCTGGTGGTGAGCTTCTGCCGTGAGCGCCTGGCCGAACATGGCGATGCGTTGGAAGCCGCGCTAGAAGCCGGCTATACGCGCTTTCGCCCGGTGTGCATGACTGCCCTGGCAATGATCATCGGCATGTTGCCCCTGGCCATTTCCGAGGAGCAGAACGCCCCGCTCGGCCGGGCGGTCATCGGTGGCCTGGTCTTCGCCACCATCGCCACTTTGTTGTTTGTTCCCGTGGTCTTCAGCCTGGTCCACGGTCGTCATCCTACTCGCGCAACTGCTGGAGAAACGCCCCATGTCGCCTGATCAAAAACCCTCGCGCAAGCGTCTGATGCTCCTGGGTGTCGGTGGCCTGACGTTGGCTGCCCTGTTAGTCGCCAGCGGCCTGCACGCGCGTACGCTGCACGAGCAGTCGGTCACCGCCTGGACCGAAGCCGCCGCCGTCCCCCAGGTAATGGTGTTCCAACCCAAGCCAAACGCCGGCGGTGACACCCTCCGCCTGCCCGCCCACCTGGAGGCATGGAGCAAAGCGGCGATCCATGCGCGGGTCAGCGGCTACTTGAAGGACTGGAAAGTCGACATCGGTGCCCAGGTCAAGGCCGGGCAAATCCTCGCCGAAATCGACAGCCCAGACCTCGACCAACAACTGGCCCAAGCCCATGCCCGCCTGATCCAGCAACAAGCCAATGCACGCCTGGCAGCCACCACGGCGACCCGCTGGCAAAACCTGCTGGCCAGCCATTCGGTATCGCGCCAGGACGCCGATGAGAAAACCTCCAACGCCGCAGCCGCCAAGGCCAACACCGAAGCCGCGGCAGCGGACTACGCACGGCTGTGCGCCCTGGAAAGCTACAAGACCCTTCGAGCGCCATTCGCTGGCACCATCACTGCCCGCAACACGGACATCGGCCAGTTGATCAAGGCCGATAACGCCAGCGATCCGGAACTGTTCAACATTGCCGACACCCACCAATTGCGCTTGTACGTGCCGGTGCCGCAGAACTATGCAGCGGTCATTCATACGGGCCTTGAGGCCGAACTGACCGTCCCCGAGCACCCCGGCGAGCACTTCAAGGCACGCCTGATCGGTGACTCCACTGCCATCGACCGCCGCTCTGGCACCCTGCTCGCCCAGTTCGTTGCCGACAACCCCAACGGCGAACTGCTGCCAGGCGATTACGCCGAAGTCACCCTGCCGATTCCGGCCGATACCCATGGCGTGAGCATCCCGGCCAGCGCCTTGATCTTCCGCGCCCAGGGCACCCAGGTTGCGGTACTGGACGGTCGCAACCATGTGCACCTGCAAGACATTCATATTGGCCTGGACCTCGGCGAGCGCCTGGTGATCGACCAAGGCCTGAAGCCCGCTGACCGCATCATCGACAACCCGCCCGACGCCCTGCGCGAAGGCGACCCGGTGCAACTGGCCGACGCCTCGGGAGGTGCGCATGCGCCCAAGGCTTAATCCGCTGGCGGCACTGATGGTACTGGCGTTGCAGGGTTGCTCGATGGCGCCCACCTATACGGTGCCGTCGATTGACCTGCCCGCCCACTACCGCGAACAAACCAGCGATGGCCCCTGGCACAGCGCGCAACCGTCGGATCAACTGGCGCCCCAGTGGTGGCAGCTTTACAACGATTCGCGCCTGAACGCGCTGCAACAGCAACTGCTCAAGGCCAACCCGGACCTGGCCGCGGCGCTGGCGCATTTCGATGCGTCCCAGGCCTACGCCAGTCAACTGCACGCGGGCCTTTTCCCGCAAATCACCGCCAGCGCGCAACCGCTGCGCCAACGTCAATCGGATTCACGACCGCTACGCGGCACTGCACAGCCGTCGGTGTACAACAGCAATACCGTTGGGTTCTCCCTGGGTTACGACCTCGACCTGTGGGGCAGAATCCGCAACCAGGTCGCTGCGGGCGATGCCCAGGCGCAAGCGTCCTTTGATGATCTGGCGGTGGTGCGCCTGAGCCTGCAACAACAGTTGGCGAGCCTGTATGTGCAGCTCAATGGGCTGGATGCACAGGGCCGAATCCTCAACACGTCGTTGCAGGACTTCAGCCAAGCGTTGCAACTGACACGCAGCCGTTATGAAGGCCAGATTGCGTCGGAACTGGACCTGACCCGCGCGCAAAACCAACTGGCCGAAGCCAAGGCGCAGCTGGACGAAGTGCGTGGCCAGCGCAACCTCGCCGAGCACGCCATCGGCGAATTGGTGGGCGTGACGGCCAGTGATTTTTCATTGCCGCCCAGCCCGCAGTTAATGGCGTTGCCAAGCATTCCGGCGCAGTTGCCCAGCCACTTGCTGCAGCGTCGTCCAGACATTGCCGCAGCTGAACGTCGTGTGTTTGCGGCCAACGCAACGATCGGCGTGGCCAAGGCGGCGTGGTTCCCGGATTTCAGTTTGACCGGTGTGCTGGGCGGGCAGACCCAAGGCGTTGGCAACCTGCTGTCCGCCGGCAACCGGTATTGGGCACTGGGGCCGCTGATGAACCTGCCGATCTTCGATGGCGGACGCTTGAGCGCCGACGAGCGCCAGGCCAAGGCCGAATTCGAGGAAGCCTCGGCACAGTACCGTAGCCACGTACTGAAAGCCGTGCGTGAGGTGGAAGATAACCTCGCGCAACTGCGGGATTTGCAGCAGCAAGCCGAGGACGAGCAAGCGGCCGCAGAGGCGGCGCAACATACCCAGGCCTTGGCGATGAACAGCTATCAGGCCGGGGCGGTGAGTTACCTGGACGTGGTCACCGCCCAAACCGCCGCGTTGCAGGCACAGAGAACGTTGCAGGCGGTGCAGACCCGGCAGTTGCAGGCGAGCGTGGGACTTTTGACCGCACTCGGCGGCGGCTGGCAGCCGGGTTAATAGCCTGCTAATGATCGTTCCCACGCTCTGCGTGGGAATGCACCCTGTGACGCTCCGCGTCACGATTTTAAGGGCGGACGCAGAGCGTCCTGAGCGGCGTTCCCACGCGGAGCGTGGGAACGATCAGTTCAGGCGGCTAACTTACCGCTGGCAATGGCCGCTGAAGCGGCCACCATCGCGCGCAACAACACCGCACACCCTGCCGCCAGGTCATCCGGCGCGGCATTTTCGATTTCGTTGTGGCTGATGCCGCCTTCACACGGTACAAAGATCATCCCCGCCGGGCCCAGCTCAGCGACGAAAATCGCGTCGTGCCCTGCCCCGCTGACGATGTCCATGTTCGACAAGCCCAAGCCATTGGCGGCATCGCGCACCGCCTCCACGCAGCCTTTGTCGAAGTACAGCGGCGGGAAGTCCGCCGTGGGCTGCATGTCGAAACTCAAGCCATGTTTGGCGCAGGTGTCCTCGATCACCTGACGCACCTGGGCAATCATCGAGTCCAGCCGTGCCGGTTCCAGATGACGAAAATCCAGGGTCATGCGCACCTCACCGGGAATCACGTTGCGCGATCCCGGATACGCTTGCAGGCACCCCACCGTGCCGCATGCATGGGGCTGGTGCGCCAACGCCGCCGCGTTCACCGCGGCCACCACCGCTGCCGCGCCTACCAGGGCATCCTTGCGCAAGTGCATGGGTGTAGGGCCGGCATGGGCTTCAACACCGCGCAGCTTCAGGTCAAACCACTTTTGCCCGAGGGCGCCGAGCACCACGCCGATGGTTTTGTGTTCATCCTCCAGAATCGGCCCTTGTTCGATATGGGCCTCGAAATACGCGCCGACCTTATGCCCGCTGACCGGCCGTGTTCCGGCATAACCAATCGCGTTCAACGCATCCCCCACGCTGATGCCGTCCGTATCGACCTTGGCCAGTGTATCGGCCAGGCTGAACTTCTCGGCAAACACCCCTGAGCCCATCATGCACGGCGGGAAACGCGAGCCTTCTTCGTTGGTCCATACCACCACTTCCAGCGGCGCCTCGGTTTCCACATTCAGGTCGTTAAGGGTGCGCAGCACTTCCACACCGGCCAGCACGCCGAAGCAACCGTCGAACTTGCCGCCGGTGGGCTGGGTGTCGATATGGCTGCCGGTCATCACCGGTGGCAGGTCGGGATTGCGGCCGGGACGGCGCGCAAAGATATTGCCGATGCCGTCGATGGTCACGGTGCAACCCGCCGCTTCACACCACTGCACGAAGCGATCGCGAGCCTTGCGGTCGAGGTCGGTAAGGGCCAGGCGACACACTCCGCCTTTGGGGGTGGCGCCGAGTTTGGCCAGGTCCATCAGCGACTGCCACAGACGGTCGCGGTTGATGTGCTGATGGGTCGATTGCAGAACGTCGAGGGCAGCGTTCATGGGGGTCTCCTCAGGCTACAGGTTCTTATGAATTAACGCGGTCAACTGTGGGAGCTGGCTTGCCTGCGATAGCGGTGTGTCAGCCGACACGGCTTTAACTGATAGTCCGCTATCGCAGGCAAGCCAGCTCCCACCTGGACCGTGTTTACAACGGGGATTTGGCGGTGAGTGGAGTGCTAGCGCGCTTGGCATTGAGCCCGTAATACAACACCCCGCCCAACGCCGAGCCGGTGAACCAGCCATAGCTGTAAAACCAGCTGAACGCGTCGCTGCCCAGCGACAGCAGCGTCAGCACCACCGGTACGCCAAAGGCGACAAAGCCGCTCCAGTTCCAGGCCGGGTACACGTCGTCGCGGTACAGGCCGGCCAGGTCCAACTGTTGTCTGCGGGTGATGAAATAGTCCACCACCATGATCCCGGCAATCGGCCCCAGCAGGCTTGAATAGCCCAGCAGCCAATTGGAATACACGGTTTCCAGGCTGACGTCCGAGACAATCAGCCCGAGTTTTTTCAGCAGTTCATGGGCCATCAACGCCAGCCCTACCAGGCCGGTGAGAATCACCGCCGTGGTGCGGTTGATCAGCTTGGGCGCGATGTTCTGGAAGTCGTTGGTGGGCGAGACGATGTTCGCCGCAGTGTTGGTGGACAAGGTGGCGACGATGATCAGCGCCATGGCGATGGCCACCCACACCGGGCTCTGGATATGACCAATCAGGCTCACCGGATCGGAGACGCTCACCCCCACCAGTTTCACCGAGGCGGCGGTCATGACCACGCCGAGGGCGGCGAACAGGAACATGGTCAGCGGCAAGCCGAAGATCTGCCCCAGAATCTGGTCTTTCTGGCTGTTGGCGTAGCGGCTGAAGTCGGGAATGTTCAGTGACAAGGTGGCCCAGAAGCCCACCATCGCCGTAAGCCCCGCCATGAAGTAACCGGTGAGGCTGGCGCCTTCGGGGCGCTTGGGTGGAATAGCCATCAGCTCGCTGAGGGACACGTTCGGCATCGCCCATACCAGCAGACCAACTCCTACGGCGACCAACAGCGGCGCCGACAAGGTTTCCAGGCGCTTGATCGACTCGGCGCCACGCAGCACTACCCACAGGTTCAAGCACCAGAACAGCATGAAACCGATCACCTCACCGGTACCGCCGAGGGCTTTCCAGCCGTCGAAAATCGAGCCCAGGAACAGGTGGATCGCCAGCCCGCCGAACATCGTCTGGATACCAAACCAGCCGCAGGCCACCAGCGCGCGGATCAGGCACGGTACGTTGGAACCGAGGATGCCAAAGGACGAACGCAACAGCACCGGAAACGGAATGCCGTACTTGGTGCCGGGAAACGCGTTGAGGGTCAGCGGGATCAACACCACGATATTGGCCAGCAGGATCGCCATCAGCGCCTCCCCCACCGACAGCCCGAAATACGCCGTGAGCACCCCGCCCAGGGTGTAGGTGGGCACGCAGATCGACATGCCGACCCACAGCGCGGTGATGTGCCATTTGTTCCAGGTGCGCTCGTGCACTTTGGTAGGTGCCATATCGTGGTTGTAGCGAGGGCTGTCGAGGACGTCGGGGCCGGCGTCGAGTTCGTACAGGCCGTTGCGCTCGATGACTTGCGATCTGTTCTGTTGCATGGCCGCTCCACGGTTTTTTTAAAATTATTGTTGCTCACCTGCACGCTAGGTTCAGGTGGCCGGAGTACCGCATCAACAACATGACATCCAGGGTTCCGGCCAACTGCCCGTGCACTCAATAACCGTGCCGACAACCGCCTCTGAACCCGCACCGCTTGTATAACTTGCTGATGTTTATCAGCTTTCCAATTGAGCCTGCGCTACTTGCCGCACGCGTCAGGCTAAACAATACGCAAGTTGCCAGAACCTGCAGGTCTCAAACTGGTGCATCACAATTATTTTTATTTCTCGACGCCGTCAAGCGGCATATCTCAAGCGCCTGATTTGTAATAAGAAATATTGAACAGATCAAAAACCTGTCAAGTGCGTCAAAACAGGGTGGGCGTGCTTCATTTTGGTGAAAATAGTATTTTTACCTTATAAATCAATTATATAAAAACATTAAAGGCTTGATAAAAATCTTCTTGCTCATTCGAAAAACTCGGGCTAGTTTCTATTCCTGTCACCGATGACAGGAATTAACCGACCCTCGGTACGCAGCATTACAACACTTAGAACTGGCACAAGCCGGTCAAGCCTGTGAGGAACTCGACATGTCGCTGTTGATCCGTGGCGCCACCGTTATTACCCATGATGAAAGTTACCGCGCCGATGTGTTATGCGCAGAGGGTCTAATTCGCGCCATTGGCACGAATCTGGATATTCCCACAGGCTGCGAAATACTCGATGGCAGCGGCCAATACTTGATGCCAGGCGGCATTGACCCCCATACCCATATGCAACTGCCCTTCATGGGCACCGTGGCCAGTGAAGACTTTTTCAGTGGCACGGCGGCAGGCTTGGCCGGTGGTACCACGTCGATCATCGACTTCGTGATTCCCAACCCACAGCAATCGCTGATGGAAGCTTTCCACCAGTGGCGCGGCTGGGCCGAAAAGTCTGCCGTCGACTACGGGTTTCATGTAGCGATCACTTGGTGGAGCGAGCAGGTACGCGAGGAAATGGCCGAGCTGGTCAGCCATCACGGCATCAACAGCTTCAAGCATTTCATGGCCTACAAGAACGCGATCATGGCTGCCGATGACACCTTGGTCGCCAGTTTCGAACGCTGCCTGGAACTCGGCGCGGTGCCCACGGTGCATGCCGAAAATGGCGAGCTGGTGTACCACCTGCAACGCAAGCTGATGGCCCAGGGCATCACCGGGCCGGAAGCCCATCCGCTGTCGCGCCCGTCCCAGGTGGAAGGCGAAGCGGCCAGCCGTGCCATCCGGATTGCAGAGACCATCGGCACGCCGCTGTACCTGGTGCATGTGTCGACGAAGGAAGCCCTGGATGAAATCACTTATGCCCGTGGCAAGGGCCAGGCGGTGTACGGTGAAGTGCTCGCCGGCCACCTGTTGCTCGATGACAGCGTGTACCAACACCCCGACTGGCAGACCGCCGCCGGCTATGTGATGAGCCCGCCATTCCGCCCACGCGGGCACCAAGAGGCGCTGTGGCACGGCCTGCAAGCGGGCAACCTGCACACCACCGCCACCGACCACTGCTGTTTCTGCGCCGAGCAAAAAGCCGCCGGGCGTGACGACTTCAGCAAGATCCCCAACGGTACCGCCGGCATTGAAGACCGCATGGCGCTGCTGTGGCACGAAGGCGTCAATACCGGGCGTTTGTCGATGCAGGAATTTGTCGCCCTGACCTCCACCAACACCGCGAAGATCTTCAACCTCTACCCACGCAAAGGCGCGATACGCGTAGGCGCCGATGCCGACCTGGTGCTATGGGACCCCGAGGGCACGCGGACCATTTCCGCCAAGACCCACCATCAGCAGGTGGACTTCAACATCTTCGAAGGCAAGACCGTGCGCGGCGTGCCCAGCCACACCATCAGCCAGGGCAAGCTGGTGTGGGTCGATGGTGACCTGCGCGCCGAGCGAGGAGCCGGGCGGTATGTGCAGCGGCCGGCGTATCCCTCGGTGTTCGAGCAGTTGAGCAAGCGGGCAGCGCTTTGCAAGCCAGTGGCCGTGAACCGCTGAGTCCAAAAAAAGCGGACGCGGAGCGTCCAGTGAGGCTTTCCCACGCAGAGCGTGGGAACGATCGCCCATCAGAGGCAGCACCTCAATAACCGTGAGGCCAACACCGTGATCCAGACCCTGACCCATCTCCCCCACCCCCGCGAAGACGGGGCCACCCTCGCCAGCCAGTTCACCGACTTGGCACCGCCCCTCAACGCCCGCCAGGCCCAACTGGAAGCCTCGCGCTGCCTGTACTGCTACGACGCGCCTTGTGTGAATGCGTGCCCCAGCGAGATCGACATCCCTTCATTCATCCGCAATATCCACACCGAGAACGTGCAAGGGGCCGCGCAAAAAATCCTCTCAGCCAACATTCTCGGTGGCAGTTGCGCACGGGTGTGCCCGACGGAAATCCTTTGCCAGCAAGCGTGCGTACGCAATAACGCCGAAGAATGCGCCCCCGTGCTGATCGGCCTGTTGCAACGCTACGCCATCGACAACGCGCACTTCAGCGAACACCCGTTCCAACGCGCCGCGCCCACCGGCAAGCGCATCGCCGTGGTCGGTGCCGGGCCTGCCGGTTTGGCCTGCGCTCACCGCGCCGCCTTGCACGGTCATGACGTGGTGATTTTCGAAGCGCGGGAAAAAGCCGGCGGCCTGAATGAATACGGAATCGCCAAATACAAACTGGTGGACGACTTCGCCCAGAAGGAACTGGATTTCCTCCTGCAGATTGGCGGCATCGAGGTTCGCCACGGCCAACGCCTGGGCGACAACCTGACCTTGAGCGAACTGCACCAGCAATTCGATTCGGTGTTCCTCGGCCTGGGTCTCGCTGCCAGCAAACAGCTGGGCCTGCCCTTTGAGGACGCCCCCGGCCTGCTCGCCGCCACCGACTATATCCGCGAACTGCGCCAGGCCGATGACCTCAGCCAACTGCCCCTGGCCGACCGCTGCATCGTGCTCGGCGCCGGCAACACCGCCATCGACATGGCCGTGCAGATGGCCCGCCTCGGTGCCCGCGATGTCAACCTGGTATACCGCCGTGGCCTGGCCGACATGGGCGCAACCCACCACGAACAGGACATCGCCAAGGCCAATCAAGTACGGCTGTTGACCTGGGCCCAACCCGACGAGGTCCTGCTCGATGACCAAGGCCGCGTACGCGGCATGCGCTTTGCCCGCACCTGCCTGGAAAACGGTCGCCTGCTGCCTACCGGGGAAACCTTCGAACTGGCCGCCGACGCGATCTTCAAGGCGATCGGGCAAGGCTTCGACAACGACGCCCTGCACGATCCGCTGGCCCAGCAACTGCATCGCGTCGGCGAGCGCATCTTCGTCGATGAGCAACTGCGCACCAGCATCCCAGGGGTGTATGCCGGCGGCGATTGCGTCAGCCTCGGCCAGGACCTCACCGTTCAGGCGGTACAACATGGCAAGCGGGCCGCCGAAGCCATGCATGCCCAACTCATGCTGACTGTGGAGGCTGCGTAATGGCCGATCTCTCGATTGTATTCGCCGGTATCAAAGCGCCCAATCCGTTCTGGCTGGCCTCCGCGCCGCCCACCGACAAAGCCTACAACGTGGTGCGCGCCTTCGAGGCCGGCTGGGGTGGCGTCGTGTGGAAAACCCTGGGGGAAGACCCGGCGGCGGTGAACGTGTCGTCGCGTTACTCCGCGCACTATGGCGCCAACCGCGAAGTGCTGGGCATCAACAATATCGAACTGATCACCGACCGTTCCCTGGAGATCAACCTGCGGGAAATCACCCAGGTGAAAAAGGACTGGCCGGACCGCGCACTGATCGTCTCGCTCATGGTGCCTTGTGTCGAAGCGTCCTGGAAAAACATCCTGCCCTTGGTGGAGGCGACCGGCTGCGACGGCATCGAGCTGAACTTCGGCTGCCCTCATGGCATGCCCGAACGGGGCATGGGCGCTGCCGTCGGCCAGGTGCCGGAGTACGTGGAGCAAGTGACGCGCTGGTGCAAGACGTATTGTTCGCTGCCGGTGATCGTCAAGCTCACGCCGAACATCACCGACATCCGCGTGGCGGCGCGGGCGGCCTATCGCGGCGGCGCCGATGCGGTGTCGCTGATCAACACCATCAACTCCATCACCAGCGTGGACCTGGAGCGCATGGTCGCCCTGCCAGTGGTCGGTACCCAGAGCACCCATGGCGGTTACTGCGGCTCGGCGGTCAAGCCGATTGCGTTGAACATGGTCGCCGAAATCGCCCGTGACCCACAGACCAACGGCCTGCCGATCTGCGGCATCGGCGGTATCGGCACCTGGCGCGACGCCGCGGAATTCGTCGCCCTGGGATGCGGCGCGGTGCAGGTGTGCACGGCGGCGATGCTGCATGGGTTTCGCATCGTTGAAGAAATGAAGGATGGCTTGTCGCGCTGGATGGACACCCAAGGCCATGCCAACCTGCAGGCGTTTTCCGGGCGGGCGGTGGGCAACACCACGGATTGGAAGTACCTGGACATCAACTATCAGGTCATCGCCAAGATAGACCAAGAGGCATGCATTGGCTGTGGTCGTTGCCATATTGCCTGCGAGGACACTTCGCACCAGGCCATTGCCAGCTTGAAGCAGGCCGATGGCACGCATCTGTATGAGGTGATCGACGATGAGTGCGTGGGCTGCAACCTCTGCCAGATCACCTGCCCGGTGGCCGACTGCATCGAGATGGTGCCGATCGATACCGGCAAGCCGTTTTTGAACTGGACGCAGGACCCGCGCAATCCTTACCGGGAGGCCGTGTAACCCTAGCCCCTCGTTCCCACGCTCCGCGTGGGAACGCATCCTGTGACGCTCCGCGTCACGCTGGCAAGAGCGGACGCGAAGCGTCCAGGGTGGCATTCCCACGCGGAGCGTGGGAACGATCAGCTCAAGGCTCCAACCCAATCCCGCGCAAAATCACACCGGTCACGGTCTGAATGGCCTTCTCGAACTGCCTGTCCGACAACGGCTGGTGATCATTCAGAATCTTCACCTGGTGGTCGAAGTCGGCGTAGTGCTGGGTCGAGGCCCAGATCATGTACAGCAAGCTCGAGGGCTCCACCGGCAGGATGCGTTTGTCTTGCACCCATTGGCGAATCTTCGCTTCCTTCATCTTGGCCCAGTCGTACAGGCTTTCATCCAGGGCCTCGCCGAGTGTGGGCGCGCCGTGGATGATTTCATTGGCCCAGACCTTGGAGCCATACGGGCGCGTGCGCGAGCGCTGCATCTTGGCGCGGATGTAGCTGCTGAGCACCACCCGAGGGTCGTCGAAGGTTTCAAAGCTCAGGGCGTCCTGCTTCCACAACTCCAGCAGGTCGAACAGCACCGCGCTGTACAGCTCGCTTTTGGTGGTGAAGTAGTAATGCAGGTTGGAGCGCGGCAGTTGCGCTTCTTCGGCGATGTCGGCCATGGCGGTGCTGCCATAGCCTTTGTTGGCGAAGACCTTCTCCGCCGCCAGCAGGATTTTCTCGACGTTGACCCGACGAATTCCAATCTTGTGATTGCCCATAAGGGCTCCCTGACAACAACACGGCCTAAAGACTACCACCGGCTCTAGATCGGGGCGACAGGCCAAGCCGAAACTTCGTACACTGCCGGCTCCTATCCTCTGATCGGTATTGAACAATGTTGCTCAAGAACTCCCTGACCGCTGCTGTCCTGTTCACTGCCCTGCTGGGCGCCTCTACGGCGTTTGCCCACGCCCACCTCAAGAGCGCGGAGCCTGCGGCTGACAGCAAAGTCGCCGCACCCAAAGACCTGCGCCTGACCTTCAGCGAAGGCGTCGAAGCCACCTTCACCAAGGTCTCCCTGAGCAAGGACGGCACCGAAATTGCCATCAAGGGCCTGGAAACCCCGGACGCCGACAAGAAAACCCTGGTGGTCACGCCTGCCGCTCCGCTGGCAAGCGGCACGTATAAGGTCGAATGGCATGCGGTGTCCGTCGACACTCACAAAAGCGAAGGCACTTACAGCTTCAAGGTCGGCCAATAACCCATGGCAACCCTGCTGGTGCTGTGCCGCTTCCTGCACTTTTGCGTCGTGTTGCTAATGTTCGGGGCCTGGGTATTCAGGCCCTGGCTGCTCGGCGCTCATGTGCAGCCGACACTGGACCGGCAATTGCTGCGCATCACCCGTGGCCTGGCCGGCTTGGGGCTGTTCACCGGGGTCGTGTGGTTGCTGTTGATCACCGCCAGCATGGCCGGCAGTTGGGAGTCGGCGCTGCAACCGGCCACGGTGCAGTTGGTGCTGGGCAAGACCTTTTTTGGCCAGGTATGGGCCTGGCATCTGCTGCTGAACCTGCTGCTGGTGATCGTGCTGATCAAGCCCTGGCCGGCCTTGCGCTTGCCGCTGCTCGCCCTGTTGCTGGCGACCCTGGCCCCCGTAGGCCATGGCGCCATGCTCGATGGGGTGAGTGGGCGGTTGCTGATCCTTAACCAGGTAGTGCACCTGCTGTGCGTTGGGGCCTGGCTCGGTGGGTTGCTGGTGTTGGTGCTGATCCTCCGGCAGGCGCAAGACCACCACCTGGAGCCGATTCTGCGTCGCTTCAGTGGTGTGGGATATGGCCTGGTCGGCGGCCTGCTGGTAACCGGTCTGATCAACGTGCGCGTGCTCACCGGGCAACTGTGGCCCACGCCGCTGTTCGAGGGCTTCGCCTTGATCCTGCTGATCAAGGTGGGGCTGGTGCTGGGCATGCTGGGGTTGGCGCTGTTGAACCGGTTGCGTATCAAGCGCTGCGAACAACGCCTGGGCAGTTTGAGAGCCAGTGTGATGATGGAGTGGCTGTTGGGCGTTGCAGCAGTGGCTGCGGTTTCCCTGCTTGGCACCCTGCCGCCGATGGTCATGGCTGGCTGAAACCTGCGTTGCAATGCAATCCATGTAGGAGCGAGCTTGCTCGCGAAAAACTCACAGGCGCCGCGTTCATTCAGGAAGCACGCGTTATCGTTGACGTTTTTTCGCGAGCAAGCTCGCTCCTACAGGGGGCGACCGTGCCGCTGCGTTGAATCGTTTCACCCAAGTCATCATATAACTTCTGCTTGACACGCCCTCAAAACCTCGCAAATATCGCGCTCAATGTTGTACGACAACGTATAACAAATAATAAAAACAACAAAACAAAGGGAGCCTCACTGTGAGTCAATCCGCCCGTCATTCCTGCACTCGCCTGGGCCTTCTCGGTCTCGGCAGCCTGGCCGTCACCCTGCCGCTGGGTGCCAACGCCGAAGGCTTTATCGACGACGCCAAGGCCACGCTCAACCTGCGTAATGCCTACTTCAATCGCAACTTCACCAACCCGACCAACCCCCAGGGCAAGGCCGAAGAGTGGACGCAGAATTTTATCCTTGATGCCAAGTCCGGCTTTACCCAGGGCACGGTCGGTTTCGGGATTGACGTGCTGGGCCTGTATTCGCAAAAGCTTGATGGCGGCAAAGGCACCGCCGGCACCCAACTGTTGCCGGTGCATGACGATGGCCGCCCCGCCGACAATTTCGGGCGCCTGGGTGTCGCGCTGAAGACCAGGCTGTCGAAGACCGAGTTGAAAGTTGGTGAATGGATGCCGGTGCTGCCGATCTTGCGTTCCGATGATGGCCGCTCCCTGCCCCAGACCTTTCGTGGCGGCCAGGTCACCTCCAATGAAATCGCCGGCCTGACGCTCTACGGTGGCCAGTTTCGGGGCAACAGCCCACGCAACGACGCGAGCATGGAAGACATGTTCATGAACGGCAAAGCCGCGTTCACTTCGGACCGTTTCAACTTCGGCGGCGGCGAATACACTTTCAACGACAAACGTACCCAGGTCGGCCTGTGGTACGCCGAACTGACTGATATCTACCAACAGCAGTACCTCAACCTCACCCACAGCCAGCCGCTGGGAGACTGGACCCTGAGCGCCAACCTCGGGTTCTTCAACGGCAAGGAAGACGGCAGCGCCCTGGCCGGCGACCTCGATAACAAGACCCTGTTCGCCCTGCTCTCGGCCAGATACAACGGCCATACCTTCTATGTTGGCCTGCAAAAACTCAGCGGCGACAGCGCCTGGATGCGCATCAACGGCACCAGCGGCGGCACTCTGGCCAACGACAGCTACAACGCCAGCTACGACAACGCCAAGGAAAAGTCCTGGCAGGTGCGCCACGACTTCAACTTTGTGGTGCTCGGCGTTCCGGGGCTGACCCTGATGAACCGCTATATCAGCGGCAGCAATGTACACACCGGGGCGATCACCGACGGCAAGGAGTGGGGGCGTGAGTCGGAGTTGGCCTACACGGTGCAGAGCGGTGCGCTGAAGAACCTCAATGTGAAGTGGCGCAACTCGACCATGCGTCGGGATTTCAGCAATAACGAGTTCGATGAGAACCGGATTTTTATCAGCTATCCGATTTCGTTGTTGTAGTTCCAAAGGCAAATCCGATCTCTAAGGTGCCAGCTCCCACCTTTGATCTCATGTGCCTGGAAGGACGTTGACAACACCAGGAATCCCTAACACTATTTCCCCATAGTCATACGACAACCTACAACAAAAATCTGGAAGGCCCATGACCACCACCACCCCCGCTCCCTTCAACCGTCTGTTGCTCACTGGTGCCGCCGGCGGCCTGGGCAAAGTCCTGCGTGAACGCATGCGTCCTTATGCCCAGGTGCTGCGCCTTTCGGATATCGCTGAAATGGCCCCCGCCACCGACGCTCGCGAAGAGGTACACACCTGCGACCTGGCCGACAAACACGCCGTGCATCAGTTGGTAGAGGGCGTCGACGCCATCCTGCACTTTGGCGGCGTTTCGGTGGAGCGCTCGTTCGAAGAGGTGCTGGGCGCGAACATCAGCGGCATTTTCCATATCTACGAAGCGGCCCGCCGCCACGGGGTCAAGCGGGTGATCTTCGCCAGTTCCAATCACGTGATTGGTTTCTACAAACAGGGCGTGCAACTCGACGCCCATTCCCCGCGCCGCCCGGACAGTTACTACGGCCTGTCCAAGTCCTACGGCGAAGACATGGCCAGTTTCTACTTCGACCGTTATGGCATCGAGACCGTGAGCATCCGTATCGGCTCTTCGTTCCCGCAACCGCAGAACCGCCGGATGATGCACACCTGGCTGAGTTTCGACGACCTGACCCAACTGCTCGAACGCGCGCTGTACACGCCCAACGTCGGCCATACCGTGGTGTACGGCATGTCGGCCAACCTCGACACCTGGTGGGACAACCGCTACGCCGCGCACCTGGGCTTTGCCCCCAAAGACAGCTCCGAAGTGTTCCGCGCCCAGGTCGAAACCCAACCGCCCGTGGCCGCCGATGACCCGGCCAAGGTCTACCAGGGCGGTGCGTTCTGCGCGGCGGGGCCGTTCGGTGACTGAGTGCCCCGCAACCCAAGGGAATGACCATGACTGCTGAACTGATTGTCGATGCCCGCAATGCGGTGGGCGAATGCCCGGTGTGGGTGCCCGAAGAAAACGCCCTGTATTGGGTAGATATCCCCAACGGCGGCCTGCAACGCTGGAACGCCGCCACCGGCCATCTGGCGGCGTGGAAAGCCCCAGAGATGCTCGCCTGTATTGCGCGCACCCAGGCAGGCAATTGGGTCGCTGGCATGCAAACCGGCTTCTTCCAACTCACGCCCCACAACGACGGCAGCCTCGACACCGTGCCGCTGGCCAGCATCGAGCATTCACGCAAGGACATGCGTTTGAACGATGGCCGCTGCGATCGCCAGGGCCGTTTCTGGGCCGGCAGCATGGTGCTGGACATGGGCTTGAACGCCGCCGAGGGCGTCCTTTATCGCTATGGGTCCGGGGCTGCGCCCCACGCGCTACTGGAGGGGTTCATCACCCTCAACGGCCTGGCTTTCAGCCCCGATGGTCGCACGATGTACGCTTCCGATTCGCACCCGAAGGTACAAAAGGTCTGGGCGTTCGACTACGACATCGAGACCGGCACGCCGTCCAATCGCCGCCTGTTCATTGATATGAACGACTTCCCCGGACGTCCCGACGGTGCAGCCGTGGACGCCGAGGGCGGATACTGGATATGCGCCAACGACGCCGGGTTGGTTCACCGTTTCACCCCGGACGGTCGCCTGGACCGCTCCCTGAGCGTGCCCGTGAAAAAACCCACCATGTGCGCCTTCGGTGGCAGCCGCCTGGACACTCTGTACGTCACCTCCATCCGCGACGACCCGAGTGAACAGTCGCTGTCTGGTGGCGTGTTCGCCCTCAACCCCGGCGTCCAAGGACTGCCCGAACCCCGCTTCATCGTTTAATCGCTGTGCCTTGAATACAACAATAACAAGACAGGAGTGACTTCCATGGACTTCAAACGCACCTTGCTCGCCGCTGCAATCTTCACCCTCAGCAGCGCAGCCCACGCGCTGGAAATCAAGTTCGCCGACATCCACCCCGCTGGCTACCCCACCGTTGTCGCAGAAGAAAACATGGGCAAGGCCCTGACCAAGGCGAGCAATGGCGAGCTGACCTTCAAGTACTTCCCCGGCGGTGTGCTGGGCTCCGAGAAGGAAGTGGTCGAACAGGCCCAGGTCGGCGCCGTGCAAATGACCCGCGTCAGCCTCGGCATCGTCGGCCCGGTGGTGCCGGACGTGAACGTGTTCAACCTGCCGTTCGTATTCCGCGACCAGGCGCATATGCGCAAGGTCATCGATGGCGAGATTGGCGACGAGATCCTCGCCAAGATCACCAACTCCGAGTTCGGCCTGGTGGCCCTGGCCTGGATGGATGGCGGCACGCGCAATCTCTATACCAAGAAACCGGTGCGCAAGATCGAAGACCTCAAGGGCATGAAGATCCGCGTGCAAGGCAACCCGATTTTCATCGAAGCCTTCAACGCCATGGGCGCCAACGGCATTGCCATGGACACCGGCGAGATCTTCAGCGCCCTGCAGACCGGGGTCATCGACGGCGCGGAAAACAACCCGCCGACCTTGCTGGAACACAACCACTTCCAGAACGCCAAGTACTACACCCTCACCGAACACCTGATCCTGCCTGAACCCATCGTGATGTCGAAAATCACCTGGAACAAGCTCGACCCCGCCCAGCAGGACATGGTCAAGGCCGCCGCCAAGGCCGCCCAGGCTGATGAGCGCGTGCTCTGGGACGCCAAGTCCGCCAGCAGTGAAGAGAAACTCAAGAAGGCCGGCGTGGAGTTCATCACTGTCGACAAAAAGCCCTTCTATGAGGCCACTGCGGCGGTGCGTGCCAAATACGGTGCGCCGTATGCGGACATGATCAAGCGCATCGACGCGGTTCAATAACCTCCCCTGCCCCTGCATAAGGCCCGGCGCGGTCGGCATCGACGCGCCCGGTCACGGTGAACGCCATGAAGACTTTACTGCTGCGCTTCAATGACCGCCTTTACATGACCTGCATCTGGGTAGCCGGTCTTTCCGTCCTGGGGGTCGCCTTGATCATTCCCTGGGGTATCTTCACCCGCTACGCCCTCGGTACCGGTTCCAGCTGGCCGGAGCCCACCGCCATCCTGCTGATGCTGGTGTTCACCTTTATCGGCGCCGCTGCCAGTTATCGTGCCGGTGCGCACATGTCGGTAGCGATGATCACTGACCGCTTGCCGCCTGTCCAACGCCGCCTCGTCGGCATCCTCTCGCAACTGCTGATGGGCACCATCTGCGTGTTCATGACGATTTGGGGCACCAAGCTGTGCCTGTCCACCTGGAACCAATTCATGAGCGCCATCCCTACCCTGCGCGTAGGCATCACCTATATGCCGATCCCGATTGGCGGCGTGCTGACCCTGGTGTTCGTGGTCGAAAAGCTGCTGCTCGGTGATCAGAGCAACCGCAAGGTGGTGCGTTTCGATCTGGTTGAAGAAAACGAAGGGGCCGCCTGATATGGACGCATTGATTCTGTTGGGCAGCTTTGTTGTATTGATTCTGATCGGCATGCCGGTGGCCTATGCATTGGGGCTGTCGGCGCTGATTGGCGCGTGGTGGATCGACATCCCGTTCCAGGCCCTGATGATTCAGATTGCCGGTGGGGTGAACAAGTTTTCGCTGATGGCGATTCCGTTCTTCGTACTGGCCGGGGCGATCATGGCCGAGGGCGGTATGTCGCGGCGCCTGGTGGCCTTTGCCGGGGTGCTGGTGGGCTTTGTGCGTGGCGGGTTGTCCCTGGTCAACATCATGGCTTCGACGTTTTTTGGCGCGATTTCCGGCTCATCCGTGGCCGATACCGCCTCGGTCGGCTCGGTGCTGATTCCGGAAATGGAACGGCGGGGTTATCCGCGCGAATTCGCCACCGCCGTGACCGTCAGCGGTTCGGTGCAGGCGCTGCTGACGCCGCCCAGCCATAACTCGGTGCTGTACTCCCTGGCGGCAGGCGGTACCGTCTCCATCGCCTCGCTGTTCATGGCCGGTGTGGTGCCGGGCCTGTTAATGAGCGCGTGCCTGATGGTGCTCTGCCTGATCTTCGCGAAAAAGCGCGACTACCCCAAAGGCGAAGTCATCCCCTTGAAGCAGGCGCTGAAGATCGCCGCCGATGCGCTCTGGGGCTTGATGGCCATGGTGATCATCCTGGGCGGCATCCTCTCGGGCATCTTCACCGCCACCGAGTCGGCGGCGATTGCGGTGTTGTGGGCATTCTTCGTGACCATGTTCATCTACCGCGACTACAAATGGCGCGAGCTGCCCAAGCTGATGCATCGCACGGTGCGCACCATTTCCATCGTGATGATCCTGATCGCTTTCGCCGCCAGCTTCGGCTACATCATGACCCTGATGCAGATCCCGGCGAAGATCACCACGCTGTTCCTGACCCTGTCGGACAACCGCTACGTGATCCTGATGTGCATCAACGTCATGCTGTTGTTGCTCGGCACGGTGATGGACATGGCGCCGCTGATCCTGATCCTCACGCCTATCCTGATGCCGGTGATCCTGGGCATCGGCGTCGACCCGGTCCACTTCGGCATGATCATGCTGGTGAACCTGGGTATCGGCCTGATTACCCCGCCGGTGGGCGCGGTGCTGTTCGTCGGCGCGGCGGTGGGCAAGACCAGCATCGAGAAAACCGTAAAGGCCCTGCTGCCGTTTTATGCGGTGTTGTTCTTGGTGCTGATTGCGGTTACCTACGTTCCGGCGTTGTCGCTGTGGTTGCCCCACTTGGTGCTGTAAAGGCAAACCAATGTGGGAGCTGGGGTGGGGGGGGGGGGGGGGGGGGGGGGGGGGGGGGGGGGGGGGGGGGGGGGGGGGGGGGGGGG
>NZ_JBXAJM010000006.1:0-257384 GCF_058797315.1 Pseudomonas sp. GW823-FHT02F05 | reverse complement strand
CCCCCCCCCCCCCCCCCCCCCCCCCCCCCCCCCCCCCCCCCCCCCCCCCCCCCCCCCCCCCCCCAGCTCCCACATTTGATCTCCATTGGGCTGGAGGTCAGCGGTGAGTCAGTACCACCGCGCCTCACCCGGCGGGCGTTTCTTGAAGCGCTTCATGCTCCACATGTACTGGCTTGGGTAAGCACCTACATAGCGCTCAACTACCTTGCTCATCGCCGCACAGGACGTCGCGGTGTCGGTGCTGTACATGTCCTCCGGCGCCGCTTCCAGGATCACCTTGTAGCCCGAGCCGTCCGGCAGGCGCAGGGCGTGCAGGAATACGCCAACGGCCTTGTGGCCCGCGAGCATGTTCGGCACGAATTTACTGGTGAGCGCCTGGGTGGCAAAAAACGGTACGAAGATCCCGGCGGACTCAGCCGGCTCCGGGTCGGCAGGAATACCCACCTGGCCGCCTTTGCGCACTTCCTTGATCACACTGAGAATGCCTTCCTTGGTGGAAGCCGCCACGCGGTTGCCCAACTGCACGCGCTGCTTGCGCAGCAACTCGTCCACGGCCTTGAGCTTGGGCGGGCGATAGAAAATGATCGGTTTGCACTGGCTGCAGTAGAAGTGGTTCAACACTTCCCAATTGCCTAGATGGCTGGTGATGCCCACCACGCCTTTGCCAGAAGCCAGGGCCTCGTGCAGCACTTCCAGGCCCTCGACTTCGCGGACCAGGTCGATGGAGCGCTGCGCCGGCCAGATCCACGCGCAGGCGCTTTCGGTGAGGGACTTGCCGATGTCCATCAGGCTGCGGCCCACCAGGCGCTCGCGCTCTGCCGGGTCCATGTCCGGGAAGCATTTGGAGAGGTTGATCCGCACCGTATCGCGGGAACGGTTGGGGGTTTTCCACATGATCCAGCCGATCCCTGTGCCGACGGCTTGTACAGCGCGCCAGGGCAGCAGGGCAAACAACCGAAGAGCGCCTACCAGCAAGGCGCCTTTAAACTTTTCCACAGTTCACTCCTGATCGTGTGTGGTGCGCAAAGCCGGCATTCTAACCGGCGTTGACCAAGTCCGCGTAACGGTCGCAGTCCTGGGTGTGGTCCATGACCATGCCCGAGGCCTGCATGAAGGCGTAGCAGATGGTCGGCCCGACGAAAGTGAAGCCGGCCTTTTTCAAGGCTTTGCTCATGGCTTCGGCTTCGGGCGTGATCGCCGGGACGTCGCTGCGATCCTTGAAGTGATTGACCTTGGGTTTGCCGCCGACAAACGACCACAGCAACCCCACCGGGTCTTCCAGCGCCAGCCAAGCCGCGGCGTTGCGCCGGGTAGCGTTGAGCTTCAAGCGATTGCGCACGATGCCCGGGTCCTGCATCAGCACCTCGATTTCTTCATCGCTCAATTGCGCCAGACGCTGCGCGTCAAAGCCGAACAACACCTTCCGATAATGCTCGCGTTTGCGTAAAACGGTGATCCAGGACAGGCCTGCCTGGAACCCTTCGAGCAAAAGCAACTCGAACAAACCCTGCGCATCGCGCAGCGGCGTTCCCCACTCTTGATCGTGATAAGCCATGTACAGCGGATCTTCAGAACACCAAAAGCAGCGTGGCATAAGGCTCCAGGGAGTGGTGGCGGGGCCGAATCGGGTATACTCCCGCTCTTTAAATCGCAGCCCAAGTAACAGGTGAATTTCGTGAGCCAGCCTACGCCAGCCGTGCGTACCTTCCAAGACTTGATCCTCGCCCTCCAGCAATACTGGGCCGAGCAAGGTTGTGTGGTACTTCAGCCCTACGATATGGAAGTAGGCGCCGGCACTTTCCACACCGCTACATTCCTGCGGGCCATCGGCCCGGAAACCTGGAACGCCGCTTATGTGCAGCCCAGTCGCCGCCCGACTGACGGCCGCTACGGCGAAAACCCGAACCGTCTGCAGCACTACTACCAGTTCCAGGTGGTATTGAAGCCCAACCCGGACAACTTCCAGGAGCTGTACCTGGGCTCGCTCAAGCATGTGGGCCTGGACCCACTGGTGCACGACATTCGTTTCGTCGAAGACAACTGGGAATCGCCAACCCTGGGCGCCTGGGGCCTGGGCTGGGAAGTCTGGCTCAATGGCATGGAAGTGACGCAGTTCACCTATTTCCAGCAAGCCGGCGGCATCGAGTGCTACCCGGTCACTGGCGAGATCACCTATGGCCTTGAGCGCCTGGCCATGTACCTGCAAGGCGTGGACTCGGTCTACGACCTGGTATGGGCTGACGGCCCGTTCGGCAAGGTGACCTACGGCGATGTGTTCCATCAGAACGAGGTGGAGCAGTCCACCTACAACTTCGAACACGCCAACGTCGACAAGCTGTTCGAACTGTTCGACTTCTATGAAAGCGAAGCCAAGCGCCTGATCGAACTCGACCAGCCGCTGCCGTTGCCAAGCTATGAAATGGTGTTGAAGGCGTCCCATACCTTCAACCTGCTGGATGCCCGCCGTGCTATTTCGGTTACTGCGCGCCAGCAATACATCCTGCGTGTGCGCACCCTGGCGCGTTCCGTCGCCCAAGCCTACCTGCTGGCTCGCGCCAAGCTGGGCTTCCCGATGGCAACCCCGGATTTGCGTGATGAAGTGTTGGCTAAGCTGGAGGCTGCACAATGAGTGCTCAAGATTTCCTGGTTGAACTGGGCACCGAAGAGCTGCCACCCAAGGCACTCAATACCCTGGCCGATGCGTTCCTGGCCGGTATCGAAAAAGGCCTGCAGACTGCCGGCCTGAAGTTTGAAGCCAAAAAAGTCTACGCCGCGCCGCGCCGTCTGGCTGTGCTGCTGACCGCGCTGGAAACCCAGCAGCCGGACCGCAACATCAACCTGGACGGCCCACCGCGTCAGGCAGCTTTCGATGCCGACGGCAACCCGACCCAGGCCGCCCTTGGCTTTGCCAAGAAGTGTGGCGTAGAGCTGAGCGAGATCGACCAAAGTGGCCCGAAACTGCGTTTCAGCCAGGTCATCACCGGCAAGCCGACCGCCAGCCTGTTGCCGACCATCGTTGAAGACTCCCTGAACGACCTGCCTATCCCCAAGCGCATGCGCTGGGGTGCGCGCAAGGAAGAGTTCGTGCGTCCGACCCAATGGCTGGTGATGCTGCTCGGTGACCAGGTCATCGATTGCACCATCCTCGCCCAGAAGGCCGGTCGTGAGTCCCGTGGTCACCGCTTCCATCATCCAGAAAGCGTGCGTATCACTTCGCCGGCCAACTACCTCAACGACCTGCGCGCTGCTTATGTGCTGGCCGACGCCAATGAGCGTCGCGAGCTGATCAGCAAGCGCACCGAAGAATTGGCCCGCCTGCAGGAAGGCACCGCCATCGTGCCGCCAAGCCTGCTGGACGAAGTGACCGCCCTGGTGGAATGGCCGGTGCCGCTGGTGTGCTCGTTCGAAGAGCGTTTCCTCGATGTGCCGCAAGAAGCCTTGATCACCACCATGCAGGACAACCAGAAATACTTCTGCCTGCTGGATGTGGACGGTAAGTTGTTGCCGCGTTTTATCACCGTCGCCAACATCGAAAGCAAAGACCCGCAGCAGATCATCGCCGGTAACGAAAAAGTCGTGCGCCCGCGCCTGACCGACGCCGAGTTCTTCTTCAAGCAAGACAAGAAGCAGAAGCTGGAAGACTTCAACCTGCGCCTGCAAAACGTGGTGTTCCAGGAAAAACTCGGCAGCGTCTACGACAAGGCCGTGCGTGTGTCCAAGCTGGCGGCCTACATTGCCCCACGTATTGGCGGTGATGCCGCATGGGCTGCGCGTGCCGGCTTGCTGTCCAAGTGCGATCTGGCCACCGAAATGGTCGGCGAGTTCCCTGAGATGCAAGGTGTTGCCGGTTACTACTACGCCCTCAACGACGGCGAGCCGGACGATGTCGCCCTGGCCCTGAACGAGCAGTACATGCCACGCGGTGCCGGTGCAGAACTGCCGACCACCCTGACGGGTGCGGCTGTGGCGATTGCCGACAAGCTCGATACGCTGGTGGGTATCTTCGGTATCGGCATGCTGCCCACCGGCAGCAAAGACCCGTATGCCCTGCGCCGTGCGGCATTGGGCGTGCTGCGTATCCTGATCGACAAGAAGCTGGACCTCGACCTGACCCAGGCCGTGGTATTCGCCGTCGGCCAGTTCGGCACCAAGGTCAAGCAAGCCGGCCTGGCCGAGCAAGTGCTGGAGTTCGTGTTCGACCGCCTGCGTGCGCGTTACGAAGACGAAGGCGTGGACGTTTCCGTCTACCTGTCGGTACGTGCCCTGCAACCGGGTTCGGCACTGGACTTCGACCAGCGTGTACAAGCCGTGCAAGCGTTCCGCAAGCTGCCGGAAGCCGATGCCCTGGCCGCCGTGAACAAGCGCGTGTCGAACCTGCTGAGCAAGGCCGATAACCTCGGCAGTGCCGAAGTCGACCCTGGCCTGTTTGCCGACGCCAAGGAGTTCTCGCTGAACTCGGCCATCGCCAAGGCAGAGAACGCGGTGAAGCCGCTGATCGCCGAGCGTGACTACGCGCAAGCGTTGGCACGCCTGGCGTCTCTGCGTGAACCGGTAGACGCGTTCTTCGAAGCGGTGATGATCAATGCCGACGATGCCGGCGTACGGAAAAACCGCTACGCGATGCTCGCGCGCCTGCGTGGTTTGTTCATCAATATCGCCGACATCTCCGTACTGGGCTGACCATGTTGAAACTGCTGATTCTCGATCGGGACGGGGTGATCAACTACGACTCCGACGCTTACATCAAGTCGGTGGAGGAGTGGATCCCGCTGCCCGGTTCGATCGAGGCCATCGCGCAGTTGAGCAAAGCCGGCTGGACAGTGGCCATCGCCACCAACCAGTCCGGCATCGCCCGCGGTTACTACGACATCGCCACCCTGGACGCCATGCACGCGCGGTTGCGCACGTTAGTGGCCGAACAGGGCGGTGAGGTGGGGCTGGTGGTCTACTGCCCCCACGGGCCGGACGAAGGCTGCGATTGCCGCAAGCCCAAGCCTGGCATGTTGAAAATTATTGCAGAACATTACAAGGTGCCCTTGGCTGGGATATGGTTCGTCGGGGACAGCCTCGGTGACCTGGAGGCGGCCAAAGCCGTCGACTCTCAGCCAGTTTTGGTTAAAACCGGAAAAGGCGAAAAGACCCAGGCTAAAAACCTGCCGGTAGGCACCTTGATTTTTGACGATCTGGCGGCCGTTGCCGCAGAACTTATCAACAACTAGCCGCCCTCGACTTCCTGACCAAGGACTGTTCGGGAGTGCGCTTTTAACAGGCGGGCCGTGTCCCGCAACGGTAAATGCCGCCATGTCGATCTTGCAGGCCATCAGAACCTTTTTCTTTTACCTGCTGCTGGGCACCAGTTCGTTTCTCTGGTGCACCCTGAGCTTTTTTATTGCACCCTTCCTGCCCTTCAAGGCGCGCTATCGCTTTATCAACGTCTACTGGTGCCGCTGCGCGTTGTGGCTGAGCAAGGTGTTCCTGAATATTCGTTTCGAGGTCAAGGGCGCTGAAAACGTTCCTGATCAGCCGTGCGTGATTCTCTCGAACCACCAGAGCACTTGGGAGACGTTCTTCCTCTCTGCGTATTTCTCGCCGTTGAGCCAGGTGCTCAAGCGCGAGTTGCTGTATGTGCCATTCTTCGGCTGGGCCATGGCCATGTTGCGTCCGATCGCCATCGACCGGGACAACCCCAAGGCAGCGCTCAAGCATGTCGCCAAGAAGGGCGATGAGTTGCTCAAGGACGGCGTCTGGGTGCTGATCTTCCCTGAGGGCACGCGGGTCCCCTACGGCACAGTGGGCAAGTTCTCACGCGGTGGTACCGCCCTGGCGGTCAACGCCAACCTGCCTGTGCTGCCGATTGCGCATAACGCTGGCAAGTTCTGGCCCAAGACTGGCTGGGCTAAACGCCCAGGGACTATCACCGTGGTGATCGGCGAACCGATGTATGCAGAAGGCGAAGGACCACGTGCCATCGCCGCCCTGAACGACCGCGCTGCGGCGTGGAATGAGGCGCAGCAACGGGCCATGGGCTCCCTGCCTCCGGAACCGGTGGTGGTGGAGACGCCGGCCGTTTGAGCATCTGTGGATAACCTGTGTACGCTTTGTTGGCGAATTGGCTTTTTTGCTTCACAACAATCTGATTTACTTACATATTTCTGAAGCTCATAAAATTCAGAAAAACGTGCATAAGTTTTTTCTTCATAAAAAAACCGGTCCTTGTGACCGGTTTTTTATGCACAGCAAAAAGGCGCTTTTTCAGTCCTCCAATAGCGGCAGCAGCAGGATAAACGTCGAGCCCTTGCCTAGCTCACTTTCGCACACGATCCGCCCTCCATGCCGTTCTACTACCGCCTTGACCATGGTCAGGCCCAACCCAAGACCTTCACTGCCCTGGGCCGAATCGAAACGTCGGTATTGGTTGAACAACTCCGGTAGATCCTTCGGCGCAATCCCCGGTCCCTGATCACTTATCCCGCATTCCAACCAGCCTTGCGCACTGCCATGCCTTAACCTGACGGTGGTGCCAGATGGGGAGTATTTGATCGCATTCTCCAGCACGTTGAACAATGCCCGGGTGAGCAGCGATTGGTCGGCATAGACCATGGCTTCATCCGCCTCATCCAGGTCGTGGACCAAATGGATGCCCTTCAACTGCGCAATCACCGCCACTTGATCAAAAGCGTCCATCACCAGCATGGCAAACAGGGTGGGCTGGAACTGGTAACCGTCCGCTTCAGCCTTGGCCAATTGCACAAAGGATTCGGTCAGACTCAAGGCTCGCCGTACCTGCTGTTCGATCTGAGTAAACACCGGGGACTCCCCGTTGTGCACGTCCAGCAGGGCGAGGATCGCTGAATGCGGCGCACGCAGGTCGTGGGAAAGGAAACGCAGCATGGTCTCGCGATGCTGCTGGGCTTCACGCTCCTTGCTCAGGTCCGTCAGGCTCAACAACCAGCCGAGGGCGAAATCCCCTTCGGCAGGCAGCAAAGGGGCCAGTTCCATGCGCAAACTGCGTTGGTGGATATCGCGAAACTCGACCAGCTCCAGCGCCGAGAGGGCAGGGCGTACACCATTATGCAGCGGGGGATAACCCAGATCGGCGAGCTGTTCGACGAGGTTTTCGCCGACCAGGTCATTGCCGAATACTTCACGGGCCACGCGGTTGGCCAACAGGATACTGCCCTGGGGATCGGTAATCAGGGTCGCTACCGGCAGGCACTCCAAGCCATCAGCCATAAAGCGCCGCGTATCGCGGGTACGGCTGACGGCTTGTTCAAGGGCAAAGATCCGCCCTTGCAGCACATCGCCCTTACTGGCGGGCGCGCGACGACGTTCCGGAAGCACCTTGGGCTCGTTATCCAGGCGTGCCAGTTCCCAGCCAAAGTAGGCGAGGATCACGCTCAGACGTCGCCAATTCCAGATCAGGTAACTCAGCAACAAACCGATCAGGCACGCTGCGGGGCTCCACCAGTGGCCCAGGCGCAATAAGGCCCATGAGCCCAGCAAAGCCACGGCCATGCCTGCCAAGGTCATCCACAGGGCGTAGCGTGGGCGCACAAGCAGAAGGCCCAACAGCAGGGCCACCAGGGACGTTGCCAGCAACGCCGCCAGCCAGCCGGGCAAATCGACGATGCTGCGGCCCTGCAATAAACCATTCAGTACGTCCGCCTGGATCTCAACGCCCGCTGTAGTACCTACGGTGGAAGAGAGCGGCGTCACGAAACGATCGGCCATGCCATAGGCTGAGGCGCCGATCAGAACCAGGCGACCACGCAGCGACTCGGGAGGTACCTCGCCGCGCAATACGCTGACGTAGGACACACTGGGAAAATGGTCTGGTTCCGAAGTGAACGGCACACGGATTTCATGTTCCTGGTGCCAGTGACCTCCAGTCGGCTCTTGCGGCAGGCCCGGCATCGTCTCGGCGTGCTCGTTCATGGCGAATGCGAGCCACGCCAACTGAGGAAGTGTGCTTCCCGGAGGGCCTTCACGTAGATACACGCTGCGCACCACTCCGTCGTTATCCGCTTCGACGTTGATGTGCCCTACGCCCTTGGCGCACTTGAGCAGTGGCGACAACGGCGTTACCTGGGCCTTGGGGCTGACGCTGCTGTCCCCGGCGATGGGCAGCAATACATTGCCGGCTTTGCAGACGGCATCGGCCAGTTGTTGGTCGTCATTATTGTCGCCGGGCTCACTGAAGATCACGTCAAACAAAATGCCCGCTGGCTGTGCGGCGTTCAGGCGTTCAATCAGCTCGGCATGCACGCTGCGCGGCCAGGGCCACGGGCCTAGTGCTTCCAGGCTGGGCGTATCAATGGTCACCAGAACGATCCGTGGATCTGCCGGTAACGGCGTCAGGCGGCGCAGGCTGTCATAGAGCGGATTGTTGAGTGCCAGCCCCGCACTCAAGGATAAGTACGCGGTGAAGGGCAGGAGCACCAAACCGATCAACAGCCATTCACGAACCAACCCATGAAACAAAAGCTGCGCCTGGGTAGGTTGGCGTTTCTCGGCTTTGCGCCATAGGTTCACAGGGCTACCGCCAAAAGGGTGCCAAGGAGTCGATGGTCATTGAGTAAAGATTTCATAAGCCCAGGATCCCTCTCCATGGGGTTGCGATGAAGTGCATACGGTGTTCTGAAACCAGTGAAGCTTATTTGGGTCTCATTGGAGGAGTTCCCGCGGCCGCGCAATGAACGATACCGCACATTCAAGCAGGCATTACGCACCAGCGAGGCGATCGGCACCGACCCTTTTCCTGACCGACTGGAGCCGGTATCTTTCTTTGAGGACGTAGTGGGTGGCGTTTACGGCGCTTTCAGCGTATCGAGAGATACGAGCACCGTAAAATCCGCCCATAATTATTCAGATTCAGAGGCCGGCATTTGTACAGCATGTGCCCCTATCCAAATCCAAGCTCTCGTTTTTTGTAGGAAGGACCCCACCCATGCGTGTCGCAATACTGGATGACGAACCCGCGGAGTTGCGACGGGTGGAACAGACACTGCGACAGATTCCCGGCCCGGCTGAACAGCCTTGGTCGCTGCATTTTTTCGAACGTGGTGAAGACCTGCTGCGCCAGCTACGCCGGGAAACCTTTGACCTGCTGATTCTTGACTGGCAACTGCCGGACATCTCCGGGATCGCGTTATTGCGCTGGACTCGCGAGCACATGGAATCGCCCCCTGCCGTGATCATGCTCACCAGTCGCGATGCCGAGAGTGACATCGTCACGGCGTTGAATAGCGGGGCGGATGATTATGTCAGCAAGCCGTTTCGGCCCAACGAACTCAAAGCCCGAGTCAGCGCCGTCCTGCGGCGCCACGGTTTGCAAAAGTCGGCTACCCAAGAAGTGCAGAGCTTTAACGATCTGACGTTCGACGATGCCGAACTGACCGTCACCCGAGCGGGCAAACCCATCAACCTGACAGAACGAGAATACCGTTTGGCAAGTTGTCTATTTGCCAACCTGGCCCGACCGTTGTCTCGCGAGTACCTGTATGAGCGATTCTGGAGCCACGAAGAAATGGTGTCGTCGCGGCCGTTGGACACGCATATCTACCGCCTGCGTAACAAGCTAGGGCTGACAGCTGATCGCGGTTGGCAGCTGTTGACGATCTATGGGTACGGGTATCGGTTGGAGAGTGTGACACCCGCCGCGCAAAATTGAGTACGCCGATGTTCCACGTGGAGCATTTAAGAATTCGAGTCTGCAGACCAATAAAAAAGGCCAACGCTAAGCGTTGGCCTTTTGTTTTTAGCTGATGTGCCTGATCAGAAGTCCAGGTTAGACACCGCCAAAGCATTGCTCTCAATGAAGTCACGACGAGGCTCGACCGCATCACCCATCAGGGTGTTGAAGATCTGGTCTGCGCCAATGGCGTCTTCGATGGTCACGCGCAGCATGCGACGTTGAGCAGGGTCCATGGTGGTTTCCCACAGCTGATCAGGGTTCATCTCGCCCAGACCTTTATAGCGCTGGATGGTATGACGCTTGGTGCTTTCCGCCATCAACCAGTCCAAGGCTTCCTTGAACTCCTTGACCTGCTTCTTGCGTTCGCCACGCTGAATGTAAGCACCGTCGTCCAGCAGGGTGCTCAGTTGAGCACCGAGGGTGACTACGGTCTTGTAGTCGTTGCTGCCGAAGAAGTCGCGGTTGAAGGTGACGTAGTTGGACAGGCCGTGGGAGATCAGTTCGACCTCTGGCAGCCATACGTTACGTTCACGGTCTTCACGCAGGCTGGCTTTGTATACCAGGCCAGACTTCTCCACAGTACGCAGGCGTACTTCGTACTGGGCCAGCCAATCTTGCATGACGGCGTGATCGCCCAACTGCTCCAGGCTCACGGCTGGCAGGTAGATGAAGTGCTCGGTCAGCTCCTGAGGGTACAGGCGCGACAAACGCTTGAGCGTCTTCATGACCATACGGAAGTCGTTGACCAGGCGCTCCAGCGACTCACCCGAGATGCCCGGCGCTTCGTCATTCAGGTGCAGGCTCGCATCTTCAAGGGCCGATTGCGTCATGTACTCTTCCATGGCGTCGTCGTCTTTGATGTATTGCTCTTGCTTGCCCTTTTTCACTTTGTACAACGGCGGCTGGGCGATGTAGATATAGCCACGCTCGATCAGCTCCGGCAACTGACGGAAGAAGAAGGTCAGCAGCAGGGTACGGATGTGCGAACCGTCGACGTCAGCATCGGTCATGATGATGATGTTGTGGTAACGCAGCTTGTCGATGTTGTACTCATCGCGGCCAATACCGCAGCCCAATGCCGTGATCAAGGTGCCGACTTCCTGGGAAGAAATCATCTTGTCAAAGCGGGCCTTCTCAACGTTGAGGATCTTGCCCTTCAACGGCAGGATGGCCTGGGTGCGACGGTTACGACCCTGCTTGGCGGAACCGCCTGCAGAGTCACCTTCCACCAGATACAGTTCGGAGAGGGCAGGGTCTTTCTCTTGGCAGTCAGCCAGTTTGCCTGGCAGGCCGGCGATATCCAGCGCACCTTTACGGCGGGTCATCTCACGGGCCTTACGCGCGGCTTCACGAGCGCGGGCAGCATCGATCATCTTGCCGACGACCAGCTTGGCTTCGTTCGGGTTTTCCAACAGGAAGTCGGAGAAGTATTTACCCATTTCCTGTTCAACCGCGGTCTTCACTTCGGAAGACACCAGCTTGTCTTTGGTCTGGGAGCTGAACTTCGGATCCGGTACCTTGACCGAGATAATCGCCGTCAGGCCTTCACGGGCATCGTCACCGGTGGTGGCGACTTTATGTTTCTTCGCCAAGCCTTCCGCTTCGATGTAGGTGTTCAGGTTACGCGTCAGCGCGGAACGGAAACCCACCAAGTGAGTACCGCCATCGCGTTGTGGAATGTTGTTGGTGAAGCACAACAGGTTCTCGTTGAAGCTGTCGTTCCACTGCAGGGCGATTTCCACGCCGATGCCGTCTTCGCGCTGAATGTTGAAGTGGAACACCTGGTTGACCGCGGTCTTGTTGGTGTTCAGGTATTCAACGAACGCACGCAGGCCGCCCTCGTACTTGAACAGCTCTTCCTTGCCGCTGCGCTCATCCTTGAGGACGATGCCGACACCGGAGTTAAGGAAAGACAGTTCACGAATCCGCTTGGCCAGGATGTCCCAGCTAAAGTGGATGTTCTTGAAGGTTTCTTCCGATGGCTTGAAGTGGATCTGGGTACCGGTGGTTTCACTGTCGCCGACAATTTTCATCGGTTCCTGTGGTACGCCGTGGACGTAGGTCTGCTCCCAAATCTTGCCGCTACGGCGGACAGTGAGGATCAGTTCTTCGGAAAGGGCGTTCACTACCGACACACCTACACCGTGCAAACCACCGGATACTTTATAGGAGTTGTCGTCGAACTTACCGCCAGCGTGGAGCACGGTCATGATGACCTCTGCCGCCGAAACGCCTTCTTCTTTGTGCACGTCTACCGGGATGCCACGACCGTTGTCACGCACGGTGATGGATTCATCCGGGTGGATGATAATGCTGATGTCGTCGCAGTGACCGGCCAGAGCTTCGTCGATGGAGTTATCGACCACCTCGAACACCATGTGGTGCAGACCGCTACCATCATCGGTGTCGCCAATGTACATACCGGGACGTTTGCGTACGGCATCCAAACCTTTCAGCACTTTAATGCTGGTCGAGTCGTACGTGTTTTCTTCGCTCATGCCTTCACTCCCGATGGTCGTGGGTCTGGGTGATACGGCCTTGTTCCACGTGGAACAAAGCGACTGGCGTTTCCGTCTGCCAGCCTTCCCTCAATAATTCGTGGTCTACACAGGTGATAAACACCTGGCAGCGTAAGTCTTCCAACAAGCGGCATAGCGAGCGGCGGTGCTGCTCGTCGAGTTCTGACGGCAAGTCATCCACCAAATAAATACACTGACCGCGTCGAGCCTGGCTAACCAAATGGCCCTGCGCGATACGCAATGCACAGACCACCAACTTCTGCTGGCCGCGGGACAAGATATCCGCAGCATTGTGTGCACCTAATCTAAGGCGCAAATCAGCGCGCTGGGGGCCGGCCTGGGTGTGTCCGATTTGCTGATCCCGTTGCAAGGACGTTGCGAGCACTGCACTCAGCTCACGCTCTTTGTCCCAACCCCGGTAATAACTCAGCGTCAGCCCCTCGAGATCCAATAACTCGCTCAAGGTCTGCTCAAAGACTGGTTTCAAGGCTTTGATATAGGCGCGGCGGTATTCATCTATTTCGTCGCTGGCCAGGCACAGTTCACGGTCCCAGGCTGCTTGCGAAGCGGCGTCAAGTGTACCATGCCGCAGCCATGAGTTCCGCTGCCGCAGGGCCTTCTGCAGGCGCTGCCAAGTGGCCATGAAGCGTGGTTCCACGTGGAACACGCCCCAGTCGAGAAACTGCCGACGGATTTTTGGGGCCCCCTCCAACAATCGAAAGCTGTCGGGGTTGATCAGTTGCAACGGCAGGATCTCGGCCAGTTGCGCTGCGCTGCGCGCATTTTGCCCGTCGATTCGGATCTGAAATTCGCCACCGCGATCACGCGATATCCCCAGGCTGCTATGTCCGCCCTCAGCCAGTTCCACTTGGCCAAATACGGTACAGGCCAATTGTTCGTACTGAATCACGGGTAACAAACGGGCACTGCGGAAGGAACGCGCAAGCCCCAGCAGGTGGATGGCTTCCAGCACGCTGGTTTTACCACTGCCGTTGGCGCCATGGAGGATGTTGATGCGGGGGGAAGGGGAGAAGGTCACCGGGTGCAGATTGCGCACCGCGGTGACCGAGACGCGACTAAGGGACATCTAGCTTCTGCTGAGCATGATTACAGGCGCATCGGCATGACAACGTAAGCCGAGTCGTCGTTGTCAGATTCTTGCACCAGGGCGCTGCTGTTGGAGTCCGACAGGATCAGACGAACCTGTTCGGTGGTCATGACACCCAGCACGTCCAACAGGTAGCTCACGTTAAAGCCGATTTCCAGCGATGCGCCGTTGTAGTCGACACCCACTTCTTCTTCCGCCTCTTCCTGTTCCGGGTTGTTGGCCTGGATTTTCAGTTGGCCGTTGGCCAGTTGCAGGCGAATACCACGGTACTTTTCGTTGGAAAGAATCGCAGTACGGCTGAAGGCTTCACGCAGGGCCTGACGATCACCGACCACCAGCTTGTCGCCACCTTTAGGCAACACACGCTCGTAGTCCGGGAACTTGCCGTCGACCAGCTTGGAGGTGAAGGTGAACTCGCCGGTGGTGGCACGAATGTGGTGCTGGCCCAACACGATGCTGACGTTGCCGTCCGGCTCGGTGAGCAAACGCGCCAGTTCAAGGATACCTTTGCGTGGAACAATCACCTGGTGACGATCCGGCTGACCGATATCGGCACGCATCGAGCACATTGCCAGACGGTGGCCGTCGGTGGCCACGGCGCGGATGATGCCTTCCGATACTTCCAGCAGCATACCGTTGAGGTAGTAACGCACGTCCTGCTGAGCCATAGCGAAGCTGGTGCGCTCGATCAAACGACGCAGCTTGCTTTGCTCCAGGCTGCACGTCAGCGAGCCCGGGCCTTCTTCTACGGTTGGAAAGTCATTGGCCGGCAAGGTCGACAGGGTGAAACGGCTACGGCCTGCCTTGACCACCAACTTCTGCTCATCCACCTTGATGTCGATCAGCGCATCGTTGGGCAGGCTTTTGCAGATATCCATCAGCTTGCGCGCCGGCACGGTGATCTCGCCCGGTTCGGCGGGCTCTTCGAGCTGGACGCGACCCACCAGTTCGACTTCCAGGTCGGTACCGGTCAAGGACAACTGCTGCCCCTCGACCACCAGTAATACGTTGGAAAGCACCGGCAAGGTCTGTCGGCGCTCGACGACGCCTGCGACCAGTTGCAGGGGTTTCAACAGGGCTTCGCGTTGAATGGTGAAATGCATGGTCTAGTCCCTTGCCTTAATAAGCTGCGCTGGTGTCATCACGTAGTCAGTGTACGCAGCAGGTTCTTGTAGTCCTCGCGAATATCCGCGTCGGATTCCTTAAGTTCATTGATCTTGCGGCATGCGTGCAAGACCGTGGTGTGGTCGCGTCCGCCGAACACATCACCGATTTCCGGCAGGCTGTGGTTGGTCAACTCCTTGGAGAGGGCCATGGCAACCTGGCGTGGACGTGCGACCGAGCGCGAACGGCGCTTGGACAGCAGGTCGGAAATCTTGATCTTGTAGTACTCGGCCACGGTGCGCTGGATGTTATCCACACTCACCAGCTTGTCCTGCAAGGCCAACAAGTCTTTCAAGGACTCGCGAATCAGCTCGATGGTGATATCGCGGCCCATGAAGTGCGAGTGAGCGATGACCCGCTTGAGCGCGCCTTCCAGCTCACGCACGTTGGAACGGATGCGTTGGGCGATGAAGAACGCAGCATCGTGCGGCAGATCGACTTTAGCCTGGTCGGCCTTCTTCATCAGGATGGCAACACGGGTTTCCAGCTCCGGTGGCTCGACTGCAACCGTCAGGCCCCAGCCGAAACGCGACTTCAGACGTTCTTCCAGGCCTTCGATTTCCTTCGGATAACGGTCACTGGTCAAGATGACCTGCTGGCCACCTTCGAGCAGGGCGTTGAAGGTGTGGAAGAACTCCTCTTGGGAACGTTCCTTGCGGGCGAAGAACTGAATGTCATCGATCAACAGGGCATCAACGGAGCGGTAGAAACGTTTGAACTCGTTGATTGCGTTGAGCTGCAAGGCCTTGACCATGTCGGCCACGAAGCGCTCCGAATGCAGGTAAACCACCTTGGCATTCGGGTTCTTCTTTAATAGGTGGTTACCGACGGCGTGCATCAAGTGCGTCTTACCCAAGCCCACGCCGCCATAAAGGAAGAGCGGGTTGTAACCATGCTTGGGATTATCGGCGACCTGCCAGGCGGCCGCTCGGGCCAGTTGGTTGGACTTGCCTTCGACAAAGTTCTCGAAGGTAAAGGTGCGGTTCAGGTAACTGGTGTGCTTGAGCGCGCCTTCTACCTGCACAGTACGTTGCTCGGAGCGCACAGGCGCCTGTTGGGAGCTGGCACCAGCCATCGGGTCGAAGCTGTCGCGGGACGGCTCCTCATTCTCTGGCGCATTTTTGCGCGAAGACGGCTTGGACGGCGCAGATGTCGGTGCAGGTGCTGCGGCGACAGGCGCCACTGCGGCCTGGGCTTGCGACGCAGCGGCGGCCAATGGCGCATTCGGCGCGGCGCGGGGAGCCGAGCTGCGCTTGCTGCCTATTAATAAGGAGAGAGCAGGCGCCAGACCGTTGCCATGTTCATCGAGCAATTCGAGAACGCGGCCCAGGTACTTCTCGTTGACCCAGTCGAGGACAAAACGATTGGGCGCATAGACACGCAACTCGTCGCCTTCGGCTTCGACCTGTAGCGGACGGATCCAGGTGTTGAATTGCTGGGCAGGCAGCTCATCGCGCAAAAGCTCCACGCACTGCTGCCAAAGTTCCACTGACACGGATATCCCCTAAGTTGAAAGCCGGTGAGGCAAAAACAGCCGCCATTGTAGCGGCCAGCCGTCCACTTATCCACATGTAGGTTGCTCACAGGCCACTCAAAATCAATGCTTTAACCGCTAAAAAGGCGACCAGTGGTCTGTGCATAAGCTCTGTGGATAAACCCACCTGAGCTCGTTGCACAAGTGGGGTCAAAAGTCTGTGGGTAACTGGCCTGTGGATAACTACCCGTTCCACACACAGCTTATCCGATAGCGCAGCACAGGCAGAGCACCGCTTCTCCCCCGTGTTGTCATTCTCTGTACACCACGTGGAACAAGGGCTAAAAGCAGTTATCCACAGATGATCGCGCTCCTAGCTTTTATAAGCTTTACAGAAAAGCTTTAAATAACTTCCTTCTTTATTTTTATATCTATCGCCTGCCGGATGGAAGCCAAGCGGGGAGAAGGGCGTCAGGACCCCGTCGACATCTAATTAAAGGAAAAGCTGGTTGGAAATTGACCTAGAGGCTTGCTTTCTCTAGAATCGCCGGTCTCTTAAAACGGGGGCCATTCCGGCCCGTTGTGGACGAACCAGGTAACAACGCCATGAAACGTACTTTCCAACCAAGCACCATCAAACGCGCCCGTACTCACGGCTTCCGTGCTCGCATGGCTACCAAGAACGGCCGTGCTGTCCTGTCGCGTCGCCGCGCCAAAGGTCGTGCGCGTCTGGCAGTTTGATAATCCGGTACTGGTGGTGAGTCAGGACTTCAGTCGGGAAAAGCGTCTGCTAACCCCCCGGCATTTCAAGGCAGTCTTTGACTCCCCCACCGGCAAGGTTCCGGGGAAAAATCTCCTGCTCCTTGCGCGTAACAACGATCTTGATCACCCCCGTCTCGGGTTGGTGATCGGCAAGAAGAGCGTAAAGCTCTCCGTTGAGCGCAATCGCCTCAAGCGTCTGATGCGCGAATCGTTTCGCCTCCACCAGGACACTCTGGTTGGTTGGGATATTGTTATCGTCGCGCGCAAAGGCTTGGGTGATGTAGAAAACCCCGAATTGATTCAGCATTTCGGCAAGCTCTGGAAACGTTTGGCGCGTACCCACAAGCCAGCACCAGCAGTCAGCACCGAAACTGTAGGGGTAGACAGCCTTGATGCGTAAACTGGCAATCGTTCCGATCCAGTTTTATCGCTATGCCATTAGTCCTCTGATGGCCAGTCACTGTCGTTTCTACCCCAGTTGTTCCTGCTACGCGTTAGAGGCCATAGAAAATCATGGTCTTCTGCGCGGTGGCTGGCTGACCTTTCGTCGTTTAGGTCGCTGTCATCCGTGGAATCCCGGTGGTTATGACCCGGTTCCACCTATCCCTACCTCCCGTTCTTCTTCGATGGCCGAGTAATCATGGATATTAAACGCACAATCCTGATCGTCGCCCTGGCAATCGTGTCCTATGTCATGGTCCTTAAATGGAACCAGGACTACGGTCAGGCTGCCCTGCCGACTCAGAATGTTGCTACCAATCAGGCTGCGCCGGCTATTCCGGACACCCCGCTGGGTAACAATGCGTCCGCGAGTGCCGATGTACCCAGCGCGAATGGCGAGACAAGTGCCCCGTTAGAAACGCCAGTGGTCACCAACAAAGACCTCATCCACGTGAAAACGGATGTGCTCGAGTTGGCTATCGACCCACAGGGTGGTGATATCGCACAGCTGAAGCTGCCGCTGTATCCACGTCGCCAAGACCATCCGGATGTGCCGTTCCAACTGTTCGATAACGGCGGTGAACGTACTTATCTGGCACAAAGCGGCCTGACTGGTACCAATGGTCCGGATGCACGTGCTACCGGTCGTCCGGTTTATTCGACCGAACAAAAGACTTATCAACTGGCAGACGGCCAGAACCAGTTGAACGTCGACCTGAAATTCAGCCTCGACGGTGTCAACTACATCAAGCGTTTCAGCTTTACCCGCGGTTTGTACGATTTGAAGGTCACTTACCTGATCGACAACACCAGCGACAAAGCCTGGAGTGGCAACCTGTTTGCCCAGCTCAAGCGTGACGCCAGCTCCGATCCGTCTTCCAGCACCGCCACCGGCACCGCCACTTACCTGGGCGCCGCCCTGTGGACAAGTAACGAGCCGTACAAAAAAGTGTCGATGAAAGATATCGACAAGGGCACGCTGAAAGAAACCGTCCAAGGTGGCTGGGTAGCGTGGCTGCAGCACTATTTCGTGACCGCCTGGATTCCGAACAAGGGTGACGCGAACCTGGTTCAAACCCGCAAGGACAGCCAGGGCAATTACATCATTGGCTTCACTGGCCCGGCGTTGACCGTCGCTCCAGGTGCCAAGGCTGAAACCAGCGCTACCCTGTACGCCGGCCCTAAAAGCCAGGCGGTACTGAAAGAGTTGTCCCCAGGCCTGGAATTGACTGTGGACTACGGCTTCCTGTGGTTCATTGCCCAGCCGATCTTCTGGCTGTTGCAACATATCCACAGCATTGTGGGTAACTGGGGCTGGTCGATCATCTTCCTGACCATGCTGATCAAAGGGCTTTTCTTCCCTCTGTCGGCAGCCAGCTACAAGTCGATGGCGCGTATGCGTGCTGTGGCCCCGAAACTGGCCGCGCTGAAAGAACAACATGGTGATGACCGGCAGAAAATGTCGCAGGCCATGATGGAGTTGTACAAGAAAGAGAAGATCAACCCGCTGGGTGGATGCTTGCCGATTCTGGTACAGATGCCGGTGTTCCTGTCGCTTTACTGGGTATTGCTGGAAAGCGTTGAAATGCGCCAGGCGCCGTTCATGCTGTGGATAACTGACCTGTCGATCAAAGACCCGTTCTTTATCCTGCCGATCATCATGGGCGCGACCATGTTTATCCAGCAGCGTCTGAACCCAACCCCGCCGGATCCGATGCAGGCCAAGGTAATGAAAATGATGCCAATCATCTTCACTTTCTTCTTCCTGTGGTTCCCTGCTGGCTTGGTACTGTACTGGGTGGTCAACAACGTGTTGTCGATCTCTCAACAGTGGTACATCACACGTAAAATCGAAGCGGCTACCAAAAAAGCCGAGGCGTAATTTACTCTGTGGATAACCACTCAAGACGCCCCCTAGTGGGGCGTTTTGCTTTCCGTCACTTTTGTTCTGGAACATGCTGATGAGCGCTCCTCGTGAAACCATCGCTGCTGTCGCTACCGCTCAAGGTCGGGGCGGTGTCGGCATCGTTCGAATTTCCGGGCCATTGGCGGGCGTGGCAGCCAAGGCTATCAGCGGCCGGGAGCTGAAACCCCGTTATGCCCATTACGGCCAGTTCCTGGATGCCGACCACAGCGTATTGGACGAGGGGCTGGCCATCTATTTTCCAGGGCCTAACTCGTTCACTGGTGAAGATGTCCTTGAACTACAAGGGCACGGTGGTCCTGTGGTGTTGGACATGCTGCTGCAGCGCTGCTTGCAATTGGGTTGCCGCCTGGCCAGACCAGGGGAATTCAGCGAACGCGCATTCTTGAACGATAAGCTCGACCTGGCCCAGGCCGAAGCCATCGCCGATTTGATCGAAGCCAGTTCTGCACAGGCTGCACGTAACGCATTGCGTTCATTGCAGGGGGCTTTTTCCCTGCGTGTGCATAACTTGACCGAGCAACTGATCAGCCTGCGCATCTACGTCGAAGCCGCGATTGATTTTCCGGAAGAAGAAATAGACTTCCTGGCGGATGGCCATGTATTGGCGATGCTGGATAAAGTCCGCGATGAGTTATCCACAGTGCTGCGCGAAGCCGGGCAGGGCGCCTTGCTGCGCGATGGTATGACGGTGGTGATTGCCGGCCGGCCCAATGCCGGCAAATCCAGCCTACTCAATGCTCTGGCAGGGCGCGAGGCGGCCATCGTCACCGAGATCGCCGGCACTACCCGGGATATCTTGCGTGAACATATCCACATCGACGGTATGCCGCTGCACGTGGTCGACACCGCAGGTCTGCGCGATACCGACGACCAGGTGGAAAAGATCGGCGTGGAACGTGCGCTCAAGGCGATCAGCGAAGCCGATCGTGTGTTGCTGGTGGTGGATGCCACTGCACCTGAAGCTGTGGATCCTTTTGCCTTGTGGCCGGAATTTCTTGAACAACGGCCAGACCCGGCCAAAGTCACCTTGATTCGTAACAAGGCCGACCTTACGGGTGAAGCCATCGCCCTGGAAACCAGTGAAGATGGCCACGTCACTATCAGCTTGAGCGCGAAATCGGCCGGCGAGGGTCTGGAATTGCTGCGCGAGCACCTTAAAGCATGCATGGGCTACGAACAGACCTCGGAAAGCAGCTTCAGTGCGCGGCGCAGGCACCTGGAAGCGCTGCGTCATGCCAGCGCGGCCCTGGAGCACGGGCGGGCCCAGCTGACCTTGGCGGGGGCTGGGGAGCTGCTGGCTGAAGATTTGCGTCAGGCGCAGCAGCTGCTGGGTGAAATCACCGGCGCTTTCAGCTCGGATGATTTGCTGGGGCGGATTTTCTCCAGCTTTTGCATTGGCAAATAGCCGAGTTATCCACCTCGTCTACCAGTTGTAAGACACCGTACCGAGCAAGGTACGGCTGTCACCCCAATAGCAACGCCCCGCATCGTTGCAACCGGATACATATTCCTTGTCGAACAGGTTCTTGGCGTTCAGGTCCACCGACCAGTGTGGGTTGATCTGATAACCCAGTGCCGCATCCACTAAGGTGACGCTTCCTGCGTCCAGCTTCCCGTAGAGCGTAGGCGGGGTGTAGGAAAAGGTACTGTCGAAATAGCGCACCCCGCCGCCCAGGGAGAAACCCTTGAGTTGGCCGTCGAGAAAGCGATATTTGCCCCACACCGAAGCCTGGTTACGCGGCACGCCTGTCATCTGACGGCCTTCTACCAGCGAAGTGGCCGAATCCTTGGTTATCCGGGCGTCAGTGTAGGTATAGGCCGCCGTCAAGTTGAAGTTGGAGCTGATGTTGCTGTTGACCTCGACTTCCACGCCCTTGGCGCGACTTTCACCGACTTGGCGATAGCTGTTGGTGGTGGCATCGAGGTAGGTATCGTCCTGCTTGCGCAGGTCATACACCGACACGGTCATCGCCGTATCCCAGCCGATCGGTTCGTACTTAACGCCCACTTCATATTGGCTGCTGGTGATCGGTTTCAACGGCGAGCCGGCGTTGGAGATCTGCTGCACGGGGACAAACGCGGTGGAATAGCTGACATACGGCGTAAGGCCGTTGTCGAACTGGTACATCACCCCGCCCTGGTAAGTGAATTTACGATCCTGTGAGTTGATATTGCTCGATGGCTTGACCTTGTCTCGGTAATTGCTGTCGACCCAATCCTGGCGGCCTCCGAGCAGAAAGAGCCAATGGTCGTATTTGCTTTGGATCTGTGCATAAACCCCTTTCATCTGCTGTTCAAGCAAAGTGTTTTGCACTGCCAGGGGAGTGAGCGGGTCGCGCAGGTACACCGGGTTATACACATCGATGGTGCCGGCGAAACCCGCATCCCAGTCTTGATTGAACGAGGTTCGGTCATAGCTGGCGCCCAATAGCACTGTGTTTTCCACACTGCCCAACTGGAACTTGCCTTCGAGCTGGTTATCCAGGGAATAGACCATCGATTTGTTGTAGCGGTCATAGGCGTTCATGTTCAGCCGGGTGCCGAAGCCACCGTTATTCAATGATCCAGGCCAGGTTTCGTGCCGGTTGATGCGTGACTGCATATAGCGCGAGTTCTGACGGAACTGCCAGTCATCATTGAAGCTGTGGCTGAACTCATAGCCGGTGCTCCACGCTTCGCGTTCAAAGGTGTTCCAGTCCGGATTGCCCAGCAGGGTGTGTTTGGACAGCTTCCCGTTGGGATTTGTAAGCAGCGTACCGGCGGCGGGTAGGCCAAGTTCCAGGTTGGTATGGTCTTTCTGGTAGTTGGCCAGCAGCGTCAGGGTGTTGTAGTCGTCGAAGTTCAGGGTCAGGGATGGCGCGATATATAGACGATCGTCCGGGACGTGATCGGTCTGTGTGTCGGATTTACGCCCCAGCATCACCACCCGGCCCAGAATATTGTCACTGTCGTTGAGCGGGCCCGAGATATCCACACCCAACTGGCGTCGATTATTCGAACCATAACTCACCTGCACCTCGCCTTGCGGGGTTGCAGTCGGGTGTTTACTCACCAGATTAACCAAACCACCGGGTGCGTTTTCACCGTAGAGCAGGGAAGACGGGCCGCGGAAAATCTCGACCCGTTCCAGGCCGTAGGGTTCGCTGGTGGTGTCGTATCGATTGCCTTGCACCCGCAGGCCATCTCGCAGCAGGCCGTAGCCGTAATCCGTGGCGTTGAAACCGCGAATGAAAAACAGATCGCCTGCCAAGCCGTCGCCCGCCGCGAACGGTGGGGCGAAGATTCCCGGTACGTAGCCCAACACGTCTGTCAGGGTTTGAGATTTCTGGTCCTTGATACGCTGGCCAGTGACAACGGACACCGAACGCGGAGTCTCGGACAGCGGTGTGCTGGTCTTCGTGCCGATCCGGCTGTTCTGCGCCTTGTAGCCTACATCCCCGGCGATCTCTTGATTGAAGCCGCCCTGTTGATAAGTGCTCACAGTGGTGGGTGCCAACGTGAGTCGGCCAGCAGGGGCCGCCTGTAATACATAGCTGCCGGGAGCTTGTGCGACCGCCTGCAGGTCCGAGTTCTGCAGCAGCAGCGCAAAGCCCTGGTCCACCGAATAGTCACCTTGCAGCCCCGGCGTATTCAAACGCGCGGTTTGCTGGGGGGAGAAGGACAGAATCACATTGGCCCTGGCAGCAAACTGGCTCAACGCATTGTCCAGCGGGCCAGCGGCAATTGCATAGTATTGCGTTGCGCTGGCGGCCGTGACGGCGGTGGCTAACAACACACCGGTGGTAGCGGTGATGAACTGCAGACCGTAGGTCATGCTGTGGCAGGAAAGTCGTTTGCGGAGCGGGGTGGGAAGGCGCATAGGTGAGTAAGCCCTGAAGGTAGCGTCGTGATTACCTGTAGGGCCGCACCAGGTCAAAAAAAGATAACCCTCTGTGGATTATTTTTTCGATCAGCCGATTCGGGTGACCGACACCCAATAGCGCGTAAAGTATTTCACTTGAATCGGCAGGCTCGCTTGCAGGTTAGTGAGGACGGCATCGGTTGAGTCCAGACGGAAGGTCCCGGAAACGCGTAGGCCTGCAGAGGCTGGGTCGCAGTGCAATACGCCCGGCCGATAGCGCGCCAACTCATCGATAACTTCTCCCAGCCGAGCATCGAGCACGATCAGTTGGCCATCGACCCAGGCGGCCTGTACTCCGCCATATCGCTGGGCAGCGCGCACATTGCGCCGATCAAACTCTGCGCTCTCACCCGCGCCAATAGTGCGGCGAAGTTCGGGTTGGTCGCCGGGGGATATCTCAACCCGTTCTTCCAAGACACCAACCCGCGTGGCGTCCGGCAGTTGGCGCACAGTAAACCGAGTGCCCAGCGCCTGGACCCGGCCTTGGCGAGTTTCGACATAAAACGGTAAGTGCCCACCCCGTGTGCCGGTGTGGATAAGCACTTCACCCTCGCGCAGACGGATCAAACGTTGTCGCCCATCAAATGCCACATCGATAGCGGTATGAGTATTGAGATTGATCTGCGTGCCATCCGCCAGCTCGATGCGTCGCCTCTGCCCCACCGACGTGCGGTAATCAGCCCATATGTTGCCCAGCGACGTATGTTGCTGGACGTTCCACCCCAGATAGCCACTGCCGCCGAGCACCAGCATCCACTTGAGGACCTGGCGCCGCTGTTGCGTGGTGGACAACGCGCGGCGTGTGAGGTCAGGGGACAGGGCTCCAAGGCTGCGCTGCAACTGCTCCATCTGGTTCCAAGCCGCCTGGTGGGATGGGTCACGATTAAGCCACTGCTGCCAGGCTTGATGTTGTGCGGGCGTCGGTGGTTGCGACTGAAATTGCACGTACCAACTGGCAGCGGCCTCGAACGTCTTGCGGTCGGGGCTGACCATTACCGGCTGGCCATGATCAGGGAGCATTCGGTGAGGGCGCGGATCATGTGTTTCTTCACCGTGGTCAGCGATACCTGCAGTTGATCGGCGATCTGTTGATAAGTCAGCCCTTCAATCTGTGCCAGCATGAAAATTCGGCGTGCCCGCTCACCCAGCCCAGACAGCGCTTTATCCACAGCCACCAGGGTTTCGATGATGATTGCCTTGTCTTCTTCACTGATAGCTGTGGTTTCGGGACGCTCTGCCAGGGTCTGCCTGTAGGCCTGCTCAATGGCGTGCCGGCGATACCGGTCAATCACCAGGCCCCTCGCGATGGTGGCCAGATAGTCTCGTGGTTCGAGGATCTGCACCGCATGTCGTCCACCTAGCATGCGCACGAACGTATCGTGGGCTACATCGGCTGCATCGCTGGCGTTATGCAATTTTCCCTTGAGCCATCCGCGCAACCACGAATGGTGCTGTTCATAGATGTGCTGGACCGCTGCGGTATGTGAGGAGGAAGGCATAGGCGCGACAAGGTAGGTTAATGATAATCGCTATTATTAACTGGCCCAGTGTTTTCCCACAATAGATCTGTTTTTGTCCCACCCGGGATCAATTCCCAGCTTTGCCGTGGACGAAATTGGCCGTTTCTGTGGATTAAGCCCTGTGAATAACCGCGGTTGTGCCCAGTTGATAACAGGGCTTGAAACCTGAGCAAAAACCCATCTGTGGATAACCAGTCGTTTAATCCACAGGCTTAAAGCACTTATCCAAGGGCCTCATTGGCAGATGACCACAACGTTTTGAATCGCTGTACACATTGAAAATAAAGGCCTGCAGAGATCTATCCACAGAAATGTTATTCAGTATAAATAAACATAAAAACAAAGATTTAATAAATTTCTCTCTTTTAATTTCTATTGTCTGTGATTCATCCACAGCTGGTTAAATTTTGTGCAAAGGGTTCTTTAGGAAGGGCGAAGTCCCTATACTTGCCGCCAAAGCTGTAAAACCCTTTCAACAAACAATTCCTGATTACCTACATAAGCAGGCACGAGGTGCGTGGTGGATTTCCCTTCCCGTTTTGAAGTGATCGTCATCGGCGGCGGTCATGCCGGTACCGAGGCAGCACTGGCCTCAGCACGCATGGGCGTAAAAACCCTGTTGCTGACGCATAACGTGGAAACTCTCGGTGCCATGAGTTGCAACCCCGCAATTGGCGGGATTGGCAAAAGCCATCTGGTCAAGGAAATCGATGCCCTTGGCGGGGTAATGGCGATGGCCACCGACAAGGGTGGTATTCAATTTCGCGTGCTCAACAGCCGCAAAGGCCCGGCCGTACGTGCTACCCGGGCTCAGGCCGACCGCATCCTGTACAAGGCAGCGGTACGCGAAACCCTGGAAAACCAGCCGAACCTGTGGATATTTCAGCAGGCCGCCGATGACTTGATCGTCGAGCAGGACCAGGTACGCGGTGTCGTTACGCAAATGGGTCTGCGTTTTCATGCAGATTCGGTCGTACTGACCACGGGCACGTTCCTCGGCGGACTTATCCACATCGGTATGCAAAATTATTCCGGTGGTCGTGCCGGTGACCCGCCGTCGATTGCCTTGGCAAAACGTCTGCGTGAACTACCGCTGCGCGTCGGCCGTTTGAAAACCGGAACCCCGCCACGCATTGATGGGCGTTCTGTGGATTTCTCGATGATGACCGAGCAAGCCGGCGACACGCCGATCCCGGTCATGTCGTTCATGGGTTCCAAAGAACAGCACCCGAAACAGGTCAGTTGCTGGATTACCCACACCAACGCCCGAACCCACGAAATCATTGCCGCGAACCTTGATCGTTCGCCGATGTATTCCGGGGTGATCGAAGGCATTGGCCCGCGTTATTGCCCGTCGATCGAAGACAAGATCCACCGCTTTGCCGACAAGGAAAGCCACCAGGTCTTTATCGAACCCGAAGGCTTGACCACCCACGAGCTGTACCCCAACGGAATTTCCACTTCGCTGCCGTTCGATGTGCAAATCCAGATCGTGCAGTCGATTCGCGGTATGGAAAACGCGCATATCGTGCGTCCGGGCTACGCCATCGAATACGACTACTTCGACCCGCGCGACCTGAAATACAGCCTGGAAACCAAAGTGATCGGCGGCCTGTTCTTCGCCGGCCAAATCAACGGCACTACCGGTTATGAAGAAGCCGGGGCCCAAGGTTTGCTGGCCGGGACCAACGCAGCATTGCGTGCACAAGGCAAAGACAGCTGGTGCCCGCGTCGCGATGAAGCCTACATCGGCGTATTGGTCGACGACCTCATTACCCTGGGTACCCAGGAACCGTACCGGATGTTCACATCTCGGGCGGAATACCGCTTGATCCTGCGCGAAGACAACGCCGACCTGCGCTTGACCGAAAAAGGTCGCGAGCTGGGCCTGGTCGATGACGCCCGCTGGGCGGCCTTCTGCAAAAAACGCGAAAGCATTGCGCTCGAAGAACAGCGTCTGAAAAGTACCTGGGTTCGCCCGGGCACGGAGCAAGGCGACGCCATTGCAGAAAAATTCGGCACGCCGTTGACCCATGAGTACAACTTGCTCAACCTGCTTTCCCGCCCGGAAATCGACTACGCTGGTCTGGTCGAAGTGACTGGCCAGGGCGCAGAAGACCCACAGGTTGCCGAACAGGTTGAAATCAAGACCAAATACGCAGGCTACATTGATCGCCAGCAGGACGAGATCGCCCGGCTGCGAGCCAGTGAAGACACCAAACTGCCTGTGGATATCGACTACACCGGGATTTCCGGGTTGTCGAAAGAAATTCAAAGCAAGTTGGGGATAACTCGGCCGGAAACCCTCGGGCAGGCTTCACGTATCCCTGGCGTCACTCCGGCAGCCATCTCGCTGTTGATGATTCATTTGAAAAAACGCGGCGCGGGCCGTCAGTTGGAGCAAAGCGCTTGAGTTCGTTGGTCACCTCGCAACACGCCGAAGAGTTATCCACAGGAGCGCGTCAGTTGGGCGTAGCCCTGACCGAAGCCCAGCATGAGCTACTGCTGGGCTACCTGGCCCTGTTGATCAAATGGAACAAGGCTTACAACCTGACAGCAGTGCGTGACCCAGACGAGATGGTGTCGCGGCATTTGCTCGACAGCCTCAGCGTGATGCCGTTTATCGAAAATGGCCGTTGGCTCGATGTGGGCAGCGGCGGCGGCATGCCTGGCATCCCGTTGGCGATCCTGTTTCCCGAGTCCCACGTGACCTGCCTGGACAGCAACGGCAAGAAAACCCGCTTCCTGACCCAGGTCAAACTCGAACTCAAGCTGGATAACCTGCAAGTTATCCACAGTCGTGTCGAAGCATTCACGCCTGAACTGCCTTTCAACGGGATCGTGTCTCGGGCGTTCAGCAGCATGGAGAACTTCAGCAACTGGACACGCCACCTGGGCGACCGTGATACCCGCTGGTTGGCAATGAAGGGCGTTCATCCAAGCGACGAGCTGTTAGCATTGCCGGCAGACTTCCACCTCGATAGCGAACACGCCTTGGCCGTACCTGGTTGCCAAGGCCAACGCCATCTGCTGATACTGCGCCGCACGGCATGATTGGGAACACAAGCAAGAATGGCTAAGGTATTCGCGATAGCGAACCAGAAAGGTGGCGTGGGTAAAACCACCACCTGTATCAACCTCGCAGCATCCCTGGTCGCGACCAAGCGTCGGGTGCTGTTGATCGATCTCGATCCACAGGGCAACGCCACCATGGGTAGCGGTGTGGATAAACACGGCCTGGAAAACTCGGTCTACGATTTGCTGATTGGCGAATGCGACCTGGCCCAGGCCATGCACTATTCCGAGCACGGCGGTTACCAACTGCTGCCGGCCAACCGCGATCTGACCGCGGCGGAAGTGGTGCTGCTGGAAATGCAGATGAAAGAAAGCCGTCTGCGCAGCGCCCTGGCGCCCATTCGCGAAAACTACGATTACATTTTGATCGACTGCCCACCGTCGCTGTCGATGCTCACGCTTAACGCGCTGGTTGCCGCCGATGGGGTAATTATCCCCATGCAGTGCGAGTACTTCGCTCTCGAAGGCTTGAGCGACCTTGTGGATAACATCAAGCGAATTGCCGAGTTGCTCAACCCGAACCTGAAAGTCGAAGGCCTGCTGCGTACGATGTATGACCCGCGCCTGAGCCTGATGAACGATGTATCGGCGCAGCTCAAGGAGCACTTTGGCGATCAGTTGTACGACACCGTGATTCCACGCAACATCCGCCTGGCCGAAGCGCCAAGCTATGGCATGCCCGCGCTGGCGTACGACAAATCCTCGCGTGGTGCCATTGCCTACCTGGCATTGGCTGGCGAGATGGTTCGTCGCCAACGCCGTAATTCACGCACCGCTGCAGCCCAGCCAACTTAAGGAATCCCCATGGCCGTCAAGAAACGAGGTCTCGGACGTGGACTGGATGCACTGTTGAGTGGTCCGACCGTCACATCGCTTGAAGAACAAGCGGTGCAGGCCGACGAGCGCGAGCTGCAGCACTTGCCGCTGGACCTGATCCAGCGGGGCAAATACCAGCCACGTCGGGACATGGACCCCCAGGCCCTGGAAGAACTGTCCAACTCGATCAAGGCTCAGGGAGTGATGCAGCCCATCGTGGTGCGCCCCATTGGCGGTGGCCGCTTTGAGATTATCGCCGGGGAGCGCCGCTGGCGTGCCAGCCAGCAGGCCGGCAAGGAGACTATCCCGGCGATGGTGCGCGACGTGCCGGATGAAACCGCGATCGCCATGGCACTGATCGAAAATATTCAGCGTGAAGACCTCAACCCGATCGAAGAAGCGATTGCGTTGCAGCGTTTGCAGCAGGAATTCCAGCTCACCCAGCAACAAGTGGCCGAGGCAGTGGGCAAGTCCCGCGTCACCGTGTCCAACTTGTTGCGTTTGATCGCGCTGCCGGAAGTGATCAAGACCATGTTGTCCCACGGCGACCTGGAAATGGGCCATGCCCGTGCGTTGCTCGGTTTGCCGGAAAATCAACAGGTTGAAGGGGCGCGACACGTTGTCGCACGAGGCCTGACCGTACGTCAGACTGAAGCGCTGGTGCGCCAGTGGCTCAGCGGCAAACCTGCACCGGTCGAAACCGCCAAACCTGATCCGGATATCGCGCGACTCGAGCAGCGCCTGGCCGAGCGCCTGGGCTCTGCGGTGCAAATTCGTCACGGCAAGAAGGGCAAAGGGCAATTGGTCATCGGATATAACTCCCTTGACGAGCTTCAAGGCGTCCTTGCCCACATCCGCTGAAACATTTGCTTATGTAGCGCGTGATCGGAAATCACTACCCGACAGTTGAATAGGGGCTGAACCGCCCCTATACTCTGCGCGCATTTTGTCGGCACAAATTATGCCAAGTTATTGATTTCCGGCAGCCGACCATTGAGGAGCAAGAGTGATGGAAACCCGCACGCCAAACACGTTGCCGTTCCATCGCTTGGCTGTTTTTCCGGTTCTACTGGCTCAATTTGTCATTTTGCTGATCGCCGCATTGGCGCTTTGGTATTGGCATGGAGTCGTAGCCGGGTATTCAGGACTCTGCGGAGGCCTGATAGCCTTGCTGCCCAATATGTATTTTGCTCACAGGGCCTTTCGGTTTTCCGGCGCCCGAGCAGCCCAGGCTATCGTCCGGTCTTTTTATGCCGGCGAGGCGGGGAAACTGATTTTGACGGCAGTGCTGTTTGCACTGACCTTTGCAGGTGTGAAGCCATTGGCGCCGCTGGCTGTATTCGGCGTCTTCGTGTTGACCCAACTGGTCAGTTGGTTCGCTCCCCTGCTAATGAAAACAAGACTTTCGAAACCTTAGGGCGTTTGAGGCAACCATGGCAGAAACAACCGCTTCGGGCTATATCCAGCACCACTTGCAGAACCTGACCTTCGGTCAGCTTCCTAATGGCGGCTGGGGCTTTGCCCACACCGCAGCAGAAGCCAAAGAAATGGGTTTCTGGGCTTTCCACCTGGATACTCTGGGTTGGTCGGTCGCATTGGGCCTGATCTTCGTTCTGATTTTCCGCATGGCGGCAAAGAAGGCGACTTCCGGTCAGCCAGGTGCTTTGCAGAACTTCGTTGAAGTATTGGTCGAATTCGTCGATGGCAGCGTGAAAGACAGCTTCCATGGCCGTAGCCCGGTGATTGCACCGCTGGCACTGACCATCTTCGTCTGGGTGTTCCTGATGAACGCCGTCGACCTGATTCCGGTGGACTGGATTCCTCAGTTGGCCATGGCGATCTCCGGCGACCCGCACATTCCATTCCGCGCCGTATCCACCACTGACCCGAACGCCACACTGGGCATGGCTCTGTCGGTATTCGCGCTGATCATTTTCTACAGCATCAAGGTCAAGGGCATCGGCGGCTTCATCGGCGAACTGACCCTGCACCCGTTCGGCAGCAAGAACATCTTCGTTCAAGCCCTGCTGATCCCGGTGAACTTCCTGCTGGAATTCGTCACCCTGATCGCCAAGCCGATTTCCCTGGCTCTGCGACTGTTCGGCAACATGTATGCCGGCGAGCTGGTGTTCATTCTGATCGCTGTGATGTTCGGCAGCGGTCTGCTCTGGCTTAGCGGCCTGGGCGTAGTTCTGCAGTGGGCGTGGGCTGTGTTCCACATCCTGATCATTACCCTGCAGGCCTTCATCTTCATGATGCTGACCATCGTCTACCTGTCGATGGCGCACGAAGAGAACCATTAAGACCAGTCTCGACTAGTCTGATGTCCTTCCCGGTCAAACGGGAAGGTGGCCCAACAGGGCTATGAAACGATTTGTTTTACCGCTTTAAAATCTAAAAAACCTAAACCATACGACGTAAAAGTCGGGAGGAAAGATGGAAACTGTAGTTGGTCTAACCGCTATCGCTGTTGCACTGTTGATCGGCCTGGGCGCCCTGGGTACTGCCATTGGTTTCGGCCTGCTGGGCGGCAAATTCCTGGAAGGCGCAGCGCGTCAGCCAGAAATGGTCCCAATGCTGCAAGTTAAAATGTTCATCGTCGCCGGCCTGCTCGACGCCGTGACCATGATCGGCGTTGGTATCGCACTGTTCTTCACCTTCGCGAACCCCTTCGTTGGTCAACTCGCTGGCTAATCACTCGACTTTTCGAGTGATTGGGGTGATGGACAACGAATGAGCGAGGTGTTGGCGTGAACATTAATGCAACCCTGATTGGCCAATCCGTTGCGTTCTTCATTTTTGTAGTGTTTTGCATGAAGTTCGTGTGGCCTCCGGTCATCGCGGCTTTGCACGAACGTCAGAAGAAGATCGCGGATGGTTTGGACGCTGCCAGCCGTGCAGCTCGCGACCTGGAGTTGGCCCACGAGAAAGTGGGTCAGCAACTGCGCGAAGCTAAAGCACAGGCAGCCGAGATCATTGAGCAAGCCAAGAAACGCGGTAACCAGATCGTCGAAGAGGCTGTTGAAAAAGCCCGCGTCGAAGCTGACCGTGTGAAGGCTTCGGCTCATGCCGAGATCGAACAGGAACTGAACGGTGTCAAAGACGCGCTGCGTGCCCAACTGGGTGCTCTGGCCGTTGGCGGTGCTGAGAAGATCCTCGGTGCCACAATCGATCAAAACGCGCACGCGGAGCTGGTTAACAAACTGGCTGCTGAAATTTAAGCGAGGGCGATCATGGCAGAACTGACCACGTTGGCCCGACCTTACGCTAAGGCAGCCTTCGAGCACGCCCAGGCCCACCAGCAGCTGGCCTCTTGGTCAGCCATGCTCGGCCTGGCTGCAGCAGTGTCGCAAGACGACACTATGCAGCGCGTGCTCAAGGCCCCGCGCCTGACGAGCGCAGACAAGGCCGCCACTTTTATTGAAGTGTGCGGCGACAAGTTTGATGTGAAGGTGCAGAACTTCATCCACGTCATTGCCGAAAACGACCGTCTCCCGCTATTGCCGGAGATCGCCGCTCTGTTCGACCTGTACAAGGCCGAAGCAGAGAAATCGGTAGACGTTGAAGTGACCAGTGCTTTCGCATTGAACCAAGAACAGCAAGACAAACTCGCCAAGGTTCTCAGTGCACGACTCAATCGGGAAGTGCGCCTGCAAGCTTCGGAGGACGCATCGCTTATTGGTGGTGTTGTTATCCGTGCCGGCGACCTGGTTATCGATGGCTCGATTCGCGGCAAAATCGCGAAACTTGCCGAAGCATTGAAATCTTGAGTTTGAAGGGGCAGCAGAGCAATGCAGCAACTCAATCCTTCCGAAATAAGTGAAATTATCAAGGGCCGCATCGACAAGCTCGATGTGACCTCCCAAGCCCGTAACGAAGGCACTGTCGTCAGCGTATCTGACGGCATCGTGCGGATTCACGGTCTGGCCGACGTAATGTACGGCGAGATGATCGAGTTTCCGGGCGGCGTCTACGGTATGGCCCTCAACCTGGAGCAAGACTCCGTAGGTGCCGTTGTATTGGGCGCGTACACCAGTCTGGCTGAAGGCATGAGCGCCAAGTGCACAGGCCGCATCCTGGAAGTTCCGGTTGGTAAGGAACTGCTGGGTCGCGTAGTCGACGCACTGGGTAACCCTGTTGACGGTAAAGGTCCACTGGGCAACACCGAGACCGACGCGGTCGAGAAAGTTGCTCCAGGCGTGATCTGGCGTAAGTCGGTAGACCAGCCTGTACAGACTGGCTACAAGGCTGTCGATGCCATGATCCCAGTCGGCCGTGGCCAGCGTGAGCTGATCATCGGTGACCGTCAGATCGGTAAAACCGCTCTGGCGATCGACGCGATCATCAACCAGAAAGACAGCGGCATTTTCTGCGTCTACGTAGCCATCGGTCAGAAGCAATCGACCATCGCCAACGTAGTTCGCAAGCTGGAAGAAAACGGCGCCCTGGCCAACACGATCATCGTGGCTGCCAGTGCTTCGGAATCTCCTGCGCTGCAATTCCTGGCACCGTACTCCGGCTGCACCATGGGTGAATTCTTCCGCGACCGCGGTGAAGACGCGCTGATCGTTTATGACGATCTGTCCAAGCAAGCAGTGGCTTATCGCCAGATTTCCCTGCTGCTGCGCCGTCCACCAGGCCGTGAAGCTTACCCAGGCGACGTGTTCTATCTCCACTCCCGTCTGCTGGAGCGCGCATCCCGCGTTTCCGAAGAGTACGTAGAGAAGTTCACCAACGGCGCAGTGACCGGCAAAACCGGTTCCCTGACCGCACTGCCGATCATCGAAACCCAGGCTGGCGACGTTTCCGCGTTCGTTCCGACCAACGTGATTTCCATCACCGACGGTCAGATCTTCCTGGAATCGGCCATGTTCAACTCGGGCATCCGCCCTGCAGTGAACGCCGGTGTTTCGGTATCCCGTGTGGGTGGTGCCGCTCAGACCAAGATCATCAAGAAGCTCTCCGGTGGTATCCGTACCGCTCTGGCTCAGTATCGTGAACTGGCGGCATTCGCCCAGTTCGCTTCTGACCTGGACGAAGCGACCCGTAAGCAACTTGAGCATGGTCAGCGCGTTACCGAGCTGATGAAGCAGAAGCAATACGCCCCAATGTCGATCGCTGACATGGCGTTGTCGCTGTATGCCGCTGAGCGTGGGTTCCTGACCGACGTTGAAATCGCCAAGGTCGGCAGCTTTGAACAAGCGCTGATTGCTTACTTCAACCGCGATCACGCCGAATTGATGGCGAAGATCAACGTGAAGGGTGACTTCAATGACGATATCGACGCTGGCATGAAAGCCGGTATCGAGAAGTTCAAGGCCACCCAAACCTGGTAAGCCGCAGCGGGAGCCGCAAGGCTCCCGCTTGCTAACCTGATAGGTGTTACATGGCAGGCGCAAAAGAGATTCGCAGTAAGATTGCGAGCATCAAAAGCACGCAAAAAATTACCAGCGCCATGGAAAAAGTGGCGGTCAGCAAAATGCGCAAGGCACAAATGCGCATGGCTGCTAGCCGTCCTTATGCGGAGCGTATCCGCCAGGTAATTGGGCATCTGGCCAACGCCAACCCGGAATACCGCCACCCGTTCATGATCGACCGCGCCGTCAAGCGTGTGGGTTATGTGGTAGTGAGCAGTGACCGTGGTTTGTGCGGTGGTCTGAATACCAACCTGTTCAAGGCCCTGGTCAAGGACATGGCGGTAAACCGCGAAAACGGCGTCGAGATTGATCTGTGTGTTGTTGGTAGCAAGGGTGCGGCCTTTTTCCGCAACTTCGGCGGTAACGTCGTTGCAGCTATCAGCCACCTGGGTGAAGAGCCGTCGATCAATGATTTGATCGGCAGTGTGAAGGTGATGCTGGATGCGTACCTGGAAGGCCGTATTGACCGCCTCTCCGTGGTATCCAACAAGTTCATCAACACCATGACCCAGCAGCCAACCGTGGAGCAATTGATTCCACTGGTGGCGACTCCGGATCAGGAACTCAAGCACCACTGGGACTACCTCTACGAACCAGACGCCAAAGAGCTGCTTGACGGCTTGATGGTGCGCTACGTGGAGTCGCAGGTGTACCAGGCGGTGGTCGAGAACAACGCAGCTGAACAAGCGGCGCGGATGATCGCGATGAAAAACGCTACCGATAACGCCGGTGATCTGATCAGCGATTTGCAACTGATCTACAACAAGGCGCGTCAGGCTGCGATCACCCAAGAGATCTCGGAAATCGTCGGCGGCGCTGCCGCGGTTTAACGGTTCAAATATTCAGAGGATCCAGCTATGAGTAGCGGACGTATCGTTCAAATCATCGGCGCCGTTATCGACGTGGAATTTCCACGCGACAGCGTACCGAGCATCTACAACGCGCTGAAAGTACAAGGCGCGGAAACTACCCTGGAAGTTCAGCAGCAGCTGGGCGACGGCGTAGTTCGTACCATTGCGATGGGTTCCACCGAAGGCTTGAAGCGCGGTCTGGACGTTGTCGACACTGGCGCTGCCATCTCCGTACCGGTCGGTAAAGCGACTCTGGGCCGGATCATGGACGTACTGGGCAACCCGATCGACGAAGCTGGCCCGATTGCCACCGAAGAGCGCTGGGGCATTCACCGCGCAGCACCTTCGTTCGCAGAACAAGCGGGCGGCAACGACCTGCTGGAAACCGGCATCAAGGTCATCGACTTGGTTTGCCCGTTCGCCAAAGGCGGTAAAGTCGGTCTGTTCGGTGGTGCCGGTGTTGGCAAGACCGTAAACATGATGGAACTGATCCGTAACATCGCCATCGAGCACAGCGGTTATTCCGTGTTCGCAGGTGTTGGTGAGCGTACTCGTGAGGGTAACGACTTCTACCACGAGATGAAGGACTCCAACGTTCTGGACAAAGTGGCACTGGTTTACGGTCAGATGAACGAGCCGCCGGGAAACCGTCTGCGCGTAGCCCTGACTGGCCTGACCATGGCCGAGAAGTTCCGTGACGAAGGTAACGACGTTCTGCTGTTCGTCGACAACATCTACCGTTACACCCTGGCCGGTACTGAAGTATCCGCACTGCTGGGCCGTATGCCTTCGGCAGTAGGTTACCAGCCGACCCTGGCTGAAGAGATGGGCGTTCTGCAAGAGCGTATCACTTCGACCAAGGAAGGTTCGATCACCTCGATCCAAGCGGTATACGTACCTGCGGATGACTTGACCGACCCGTCGCCAGCCACCACCTTCGCCCACTTGGACGCCACCGTCGTTCTGTCCCGTGACATCGCTTCCCTGGGTATCTACCCAGCGGTCGATCCACTCGACTCGACTTCGCGCCAGCTGGACCCGAACGTGATCGGCCAGGAGCACTACGACACCGCTCGCGGCGTTCAGTACGTGCTGCAGCGTTACAAAGAACTGAAGGACATCATTGCGATCCTGGGTATGGACGAGCTGTCGGAAGCCGACAAGCAGTTGGTAAACCGTGCTCGTAAGATCCAGCGTTTCTTGTCGCAGCCGTTCTTCGTGGCTGAAGTCTTCACCGGTGCCTCGGGTAAATACGTTTCCCTGAAAGACACCATTGCTGGCTTCAAAGGCATCCTCAACGGTGACTACGACCACCTGCCAGAACAAGCGTTCTACATGGTCGGCGGCATCGAAGAAGCGATCGAGAAAGCCAAGAAACTGTAATCCTGGCGCCCGGAAACGGGCGCTCATCAGGTTGAGGCAATCAGATGGCTATGACAGTCCATTGCGATATCGTCAGCGCGGAAGGAGAAATTTTCTCCGGTCTGGTCGAGTTTGTAACAGCGCACGGTGACCTGGGTGATCTTGGTATCGCCATGGGTCACGCCCCGCTGATCACAAGCTTGAAGCCAGGTCCGATCACTCTGACCAAGCAAGGCGGGGAACGTGAGGTGTTTTACATCTCCGGTGGTTTCCTCGAGGTTCAGCCGAACATGGTCAAGGTACTTGCCGACACCGTGCAACGTGCTGGCGACCTGGATGAAGCCTCCGCTCAGGAAGCCGTCAAGGCTGCCGAGAAGGCGCTGAACGAAAAAGGCGCAGACTTCGACTACAGCGCTGCTGCAGTCCGTCTGGCCGAGGCCGCAGCCCAGCTGCGTACTCTCCAGCAGATCCGCAAGAAGTAAGCGGCGTCGCCGTTTTGTTTCATGCGTGATTGATTAAAAAGGGTAGCCTCGGCTACCCTTTTTCTTTTTTTGCAAAACACTTCTTTGGTCTGAACCCGGACCGCCCAGGATTGGTAGCCATTCATGTCTCTTGAAATCGTCATTCTCGCCGCAGGCCAGGGCACCCGCATGCGTTCAGCCCTGCCCAAGGTACTGCATCCGGTTGCCGGCAACTCCATGCTGGGCCATGTTATCCACAGTGCCCGCCAGTTGGACCCACAACGTATTCATGTGGTGATTGGCCACGGTGCCGACGTGGTCCGTGAGCGTCTGGCTGCGGACGATCTGAATTTCGTATTGCAAGACAAGCAACTGGGCACCGGCCACGCGACCGCGCAGGCTGTGCCTTTCATCACTGCGGACACGGTATTGATCCTCTACGGCGATGTCCCGCTGATTGAAGTGGAAACCTTGCAACGCCTGCTCAAGCACGTGGTGCCTGGCCAGATGGGCCTGCTGACCGTTGAGCTGGATGACCCTACGGGCTACGGCCGCATTGTGCGCAACGCCGACGGCAAGGTGGCTGCCATCGTTGAACACAAAGATGCCAGCGAAGCCCAGCGCGCGATTACTGAAGGCAATACCGGCATTCTCGCCGTGCCTGCCAACAAGCTCGCCGACTGGATGAGCCGCCTGTCCAACAACAACGCTCAGGGCGAGTACTACCTCACCGACGTCATCGAGATGGCCGTCAGCGATGGCCTGCTGGTCGCCACCGAGCAGCCCCACCATCCGATGGAAGTGCAGGGCGCCAACGACCGCAAACAACTGGCAGAGCTGGAACGTCACTATCAACTGCGCGAAGGCCTGCGCCTGATGGCCCAGGGCGTGACCCTGCGAGACCCGGCGCGTTTCGATGTACGTGGCGAAGTCACGGTGGGCCGCGACGTCCTGATCGATATCAATGTGATCCTCGAAGGCCGCGTGATCATTGAAGACGGTGTGGTCATCGGTCCGAACTGCGTGATCAAGGACAGCACCTTGCGCAAAGGCGTGGTGGTCAAGGCCAACAGCCATATCGACGGTGCCGTGATGGGTGAGGGCAGCGATGCCGGGCCGTTTGCGCGCTTGCGTCCGGGTAGTGAGCTGGGGGCCCAGGCCCATGTGGGTAACTTTGTCGAACTGAAAAACGCTCACCTCGGCGAAGGCGCCAAAGTCGGCCACCTGACTTATCTGGGGGATGCCGTCATCGGCGCACGCACCAACATCGGCGCTGGCACCATCACCTGCAACTATGACGGTGCCAACAAGTACCAGACCACCATTGGTGAAGACGTGTTCATCGGGTCCAATAACTCGCTGGTTGCTCCCGTGACCATCGGTGATGGTTCCAACACCGCAGCGGGCTCGACCATCAACCAGGATGTGGATAAGTCCCAACTGGCCGTTGCCCGCGCCCGCCAACGCAACATCGACGGCTGGAAACGCCCGGTCAAGATCAAAAAGAGCTGAGTTATCCACAACTCGATAGGTTGAGACTCACTCCTGTGGAAGCTGGCTTGCCTGCGATAGCGGTCTGACATTCATCATGATGTCGCCTGACACGCAGCTATCGCAGGCAAGCCAGCTCCCACAGTTGTTTAGTGGCATGCCCGAAAGCTCTACAAAAATGCCTTCCGCCTCTTGACGATCTTTCCCCAATAGGTTTTGATTGCCTTCGTTATCTTTCGAAACGAAACTTATCACTACCATGTCGAAACGAAACACCCCCCAGCGACGCCACAATATCCTCACCTTGCTCAACGAGCAGGGCGAAGTCAGCGTGGACGAGTTGGCCAAACATTTCGAAACTTCGGAAGTGACCATCCGCAAGGACCTTGCTGCCCTCGAAAGTAACGGCTTGCTCCTGCGTCGCTACGGCGGTGCAATCACTATGCCCCAAGAGCTGGTGGGCGACGCTGCCCAGCCCATCTCGGCCTACAAGCGCGCCATCGCCCGTGCGGCCGTGAAGCGTTTGCGTGAACATGCGCGCATCATCATCGACAGCGGCAGCACTACCGCCGCGATGATCCCCGAACTGGGCCATCAGCCGGGCCTGGTGGTGATGACCAACTCCCTGAACGTGGCCCGCGCCTTGAGCGAATTGGAACACGAGCCGGTGCTGTTGATGACCGGGGGTACCTGGGACCCACATTCGGATTCGTTCCAGGGCCAGGTCGCTGAGCAGGTGCTGCGTTCCTATGACTTTGACCAGCTGTTCATCGGTGCCGATGGCATCGACCTGCAGCGCGGTACCACTACCTTCAACGAACTGCTGGGCTTGAGCCGTGTGATGGCCGAGGTCGCCCGTGAAGTGGTGGTGATGGTCGAATCCGACAAGATCGGCCGCAAGATTCCCAACCTGGAACTGCCCTGGAGCAGCGTCCATACCCTTATTACCGATGATCGCCTGCCGCTCGAGGCCCGCGACCAGATCCAAGCCCGCGGCATTACGCTGATATGCGCGGCAATCATCTAGGAGAAACACCATGTGTGGAATTGTTGGCGCAGTCGCCGAACGTAACGTTACTGCCATCCTGATCGAAGGCCTCAAGCGCCTCGAATACCGCGGCTACGATAGCGCCGGTGTGGCCGTCTTCACCAACGCCGGCAAGCTGGAGCGCATGCGCCGCCCGGGCAAGGTCAGCGAACTGGACCAAGCCCTGGCCGGTGAGCCGCTGGCAGGCCGCCTGGGCATTGCCCACACCCGTTGGGCCACCCACGGTGCACCGTGCGAGCGTAACGCTCACCCGCACTTCTCCGGCGACCTGGCCGTGGTGCACAACGGCATCATCGAAAACCACGAAGTGCTGCGTGAACAGCTCAAGGGCCTAGGCTATGTGTTCACCTCGGACACTGACACCGAAGTGATCGCCCACCTGCTCAACCACAAGCTCAAGGATCAAAGCGACCTGACCACCGCCCTCAAGGCCACGGTCAAGGAACTGCATGGCGCCTACGGCCTGGCCGTGATCAGCGCCAGCCAGCCTGACCGCCTGGTTGCCGCACGCAGTGGCAGCCCATTGGTGATCGGCCTGGGCCTGGGCGAGAACTTCCTTGCCTCCGACCAACTGGCCCTGCGCCAAGTGACCGACCGCTTCATGTATCTGGAAGAAGGCGACATTGCCGACATCCGCCGTGAAAGCGTGCAGATCTGGGATGTGAATGGTCAGTCCGTCGAGCGCGAAGCCGTGCAATACCGCGACGGTGCCGAAGCCGCCGACAAAGGCGAGTTCCGCCACTTCATGCTCAAGGAAATCCACGAGCAGCCGTCCGTGGTACAGCGCACCCTGGAAGGTCGCCTGAGCCAGAACCAAGTATTGGTGAACGCTTTCGGCCCGCAAGCCGCCGAACTGTTCGCCAAAGTGCGCAATGTGCAAATCGTCGCCTGTGGCACCAGCTACCACGCCGGTATGGTGGCGCGTTACTGGTTGGAAGAACTGGCCGGCATCCCCTGCCAGGTCGAAGTCGCCAGCGAGTTCCGCTACCGCAAGGTGGTGGTGCAGCCCGACACCCTGTTCGTGACCATCTCCCAGTCCGGTGAAACCGCCGACACCCTGGCTGCCTTGCGCAACGCCAAGGAGCTGGGCTTCCTCGGCAGTCTGGCGATCTGCAACGTCAGCATCAGCTCCCTGGTGCGTGAATCCGACCTGACCCTGCTGACCCAGGCCGGTCGCGAAATCGGCGTGGCCTCCACCAAAGCCTTCACCACCCAACTGGTGGGCCTGTTGCTGCTGACCCTGTCCTTGGGCCAAGTGCGCGGCACCCTCGCCGAAGGTGTCGAAGCCACCCTGGTGGAAGAACTGCGTCGCCTGCCGACCCGCCTGGGTGAAGCCTTGGCCATGGACAGCACCGTGGAAAAAGTCGCCGAGCTGTTCGCTGACAAGAACCACACCCTGTTCCTGGGCCGTGGCGCGCAATACCCGGTGGCGATGGAAGGCTCGCTGAAACTCAAGGAAATCTCGTACATCCACGCCGAAGCCTACCCGGCCGGCGAGCTGAAGCACGGCCCGTTGGCCCTGGTGGACGACGACATGCCGGTGGTTACCGTGGCGCCGAACAACGAACTGCTGGAGAAGCTCAAATCCAACCTGCAGGAAGTACGCGCCCGTGGCGGCCAACTGATCGTTTTCGCAGATGAAAAAGCCGGCATGACCAACGGTGAAGGCACCCACGTCATCAACATGCCGCATATCCACGACACGCTGTCGCCGATCCTCTACACCATCCCGCTGCAGTTGCTGTCGTACTACGTGGCCGTGCTCAAAGGCACCGACGTTGACCAGCCGCGTAATCTGGCGAAGTCGGTGACGGTGGAATAAGCCTTACTGACGTACCCAATAGGGGCTGTTTTAAACAGCCCCTTTTTTTCGTTCTGGATTCGCTCAATTGAAGGATGCGTATTGATGCAAAGCCCTTCTGCTACCGTCCACGCACGTCTGCACAATCGTCGGTTTGTGGTCGCGAATAACGCGCAAGGCTTGTCCGGTACCGGCACCGTGTTTCATTACAAAGTCGAAGACGGGGTGATTTCGAGCATTTATCAGGGTGGCCGAATTCGCCTGGGAACGCAGGTCGGGCGGGTGACCGGCCCAGATACTATCGAGCTGCTTTATCAGTGCGTCACCCTGGACGGGGAGCTGCTCGCAGGGTGGTCACGAGGCACGGTAGGTGTTGATCACGCCGGGCGCACTACCCTGAGTTTCGTTTGGGGCTGGCTATCGGGTGCGACCGGAGGCGGAGAGTCTAGCTATATCGAGATCACTGGCTAGAGGCATTGAAAGCACCATAAAACCTACAGGTAGGCGCATATCCCCTGTGGGAGCGGGCTTGCCCGCGAAGGCGGCGTGTCAGTCGCTGCATCTGTTACTGCACTACCGCTTTCGCAGGCAAGCCAGCTGCCACATTTTGATCTCCATCGGGTTTGTGAAAGGGGTGGGTCAGGTCCACCAGTAGCGCACGAGATGAAAGAAGATCGGCGCCGCAAAGCACACCGAATCCAGCCGATCCAACATCCCGCCGTGTCCTTCGATCATGTGCCCCCAGTCCTTCACACCGCGGTCACGCTTGATCGCCGACATCACAATCCCTCCCGCAAACCCCAGCAAGTTGATCAGCAGCGCGATCAGAAACGACTGCCAGGGATTGAACGGTGTGGTCCACCACAGCGCCGCGCCGATCAAGGAGGACAGCAGAATTCCGCCCACAAACCCTTCCACGGTTTTCGATGGCGACAGGTTGGGCGCGATCTTGCGTTTGCCGAACAGCTTGCCGCACACGTACTGCAATACGTCCGACAGTTGCACCACGATCACCAGATAGGCGATCAGCAGCAGGTTGCGGCCTTCGTAGCCCGGTATGTCCAAGGTCAGTAGTGCCGGGACGAAAGACACGCAGAACACGGCGATCATCAGCCCCCATTGCACCTTCGATGCCCGTTCCAGAAAGTGCGTACTGTCGCCGCCCAGGGAGGCGAGGATCGGCAGCAGCAGGAACACGTACACCGGGATGAAGATCGAGAACAGCCCGTACCAGTCGGCGTAGATCAGCAGGTATTGCAGCGGCAGGGCCAGGTAGAACGCGGCCACCAGGGCCGGGTAGTCGCTGCGTCGGGTGGGCGTGAGGGTGAGGAACTCGCGCAGGGCGTAGAACGACACCGCGTAGAACAGCAGGATCACCGCGCCGGTGCCGAGCCAGAACGCGATGCCGATCACCACCACCATCACCCACCAGGCGTTGATGCGGGCGTTGAGGTTGTCGATCACGGCATTCGGGCTGCCACGGGTGCGCAGCTTGAGGATCAGGCCGATCAGCGAGGCGATGACCAGGATCGCGCCGATGCCGCCAAATAACATCAGGGTTTGGCTATCCATCTCAGGAATGCTCCGGGGCAAGGGCGAGCAGGGCGTCGCGGCTGCGGGCAAGGAAGTCGGCTTTGTCTTCGCCTTCTTCCAGTTGCAGGGGGGCACCGAAGCTGGTGGTGCATAACAAGGGCAGTGGCAATACGCGGCCCTTGGGCATAACCCGGTTCAGGTTGGCTATCCACACCGGGACCAGCTCGGCCTGTGGGTAACTCTTTGCCAGGTGGTACAAACCGCTTTTGAACGGCAGCAAGCCATCCTCCAGATTGCGCGTGCCTTCGGGAAAAATGATCAGCGAATCGCCGCCCTCCAACGCCGCAAGCATGGGCTGCAATGGGTTGTCCACAGGGTCCTTGCGCTCACGGTCGATCAGCACGCCATTGAACACTCGATTGATGATGTAGCGGCGCAGCGCACTCTTGTTCCAGTAATCACTGCCGGCCACCGGGCGTGTGAATTTGCGCAGGTTCTGCGGCAGTGATGCCCACACCAGGACGAAGTCGCCGTGGCTGCTGTGGTTGGCGAAGTAGATCCGCTGCACCGGGACCGGCGCGCACCCCAGCCACAGGCTGCGGGCGCCAGTGACGGTGCGGGCCATGGAAGTAATCAGCGTGGCGACCACGGGTTCGAACATGGGAATTCCTTATCCGGCGAAAGGTAGCCAAGGGCTGGCGAGAATGACGCCCAGGGTCAACAGCGCTTGCGCGCCCAGCAGCCAGGCTTGTTTACGCAGCAGTTTGAGGGCGCCGCGACGGCGTTCAGTCCATGGCCGACCGGCTCGCTTGGGCGATTGCAGGCCAAGGGTTTGCAGGGCCTGGTCCAGGTCTGGCGTGCGGGTGGTGTCGCGAGCGAGCAGGGCGAACAGGTCGGCGTCAAAGGCCACCCGCAGCGCCCAATACTTTTGCAGCAGGCCCAGCACGATCATCCACAGGGCCAACAGCAGACAAATGGTGGAAATGCTGGCCAACAGCAGCTGGGCGAGGCCAAACAGCACGCCTAGCAGCGTCAGGCCTGTGGATAACTGATCCAGGGAGCGGCCGCGGCGCAACAGGCTGGCGACGACCTGGAGTTCCATATCAGCAGGCATTTGGCAAACCCTCCAATGCTTGACGGTGTTCGGGGTGCAGGACCACATCGGCCCGCGCTGTACGAATAATAGCCAGCGCTTGCTCAACCGTGGTGGCTCGCCCCGTGTTCAACAGCCAGGCGGCGACGGCGGTGGCGCTGCGTGAGTAACCGAGGGCACAGCACACCAACAGGGGGCCGCTCGCTTGCAGGCGTTCAATGGTGTGGGCCGCTTTCAAGCATTCGTCGGGGGTTGGGGCGATCAGGTCCAGCACGGGCACGCGGGCGTAAGCACGGCCCTGTGGATTAATCGGCAGTTCGGCGCATAAGTCGACAATGGCCTTGAATGAACCCAGCTCGCGGGTGGCAGGAATACGCCCGAGCCAGACGTTATCCACAATCGGATCGGCCTGAGGATGTTTGCGCGTCCACAGCCGCGAATTGATCCAGGCGCCCGCCAGATAAGGTGCATATAACCAGCGTGCCGCAGGCGTAAGGTGGCCATCCTCACGTTTTTGAAAGCCCGACGCGCCGAGTACGAGGTAGTTGGCCGTGATCAACCCCAGAGAAACCGCAGGCCATAGCAGCCACAGGCAAGCGCCACCGCATAAGCAGGCCAGCACTGTCAGTATCACTGCGCCCAGCCCATAGCGTATCCCTAGCCGCCATCGTTGGTTATCCCGCGTCAGCCGTGCATTCAGTAAGGGGCTCGGGTGCTGCATCGGCCATAACCACACGCACAACCACCCCGCGAGGGCGCCTGTGGGTAAGTCGATAAAGTGATGTTGATAAGTGGTCAGCACCGAAACCCCGATTAGCGCGAACCAGCCGTGCACCACCCAACGCCAGAATCCTTGAGTATGCCGTTGGTACATCACCCACAGGATCACCAGCAGCGCGATATGCAGCGAAGGCGCCTGGTTGAAGGGCTTGTCAAAACCGGCCAGCACCGCAAACAACCAACCGAACACACCGTCCAGTTCCGGCCGCTCAAACGTGAAGCGCAGTGGCCAGATCAGGAAGCAACTCACGGCTATCACCTGCGCACTCAGCAGGCGCAGCGCATGCTGTTTGAGCTCATGACGCGTGTTGGGTAGCAGCAACGAGAAGCCGTAAAGCAGGTCGATGGACCAGTAGGGCACGATGGTCCATGCCCAGAACGGCATGTGTGTTTCCCAGCCGAACACCAGGGTGCCGACGTCGCTGCGCTGGCTGGTGACCCAGGTGGCGAAGCCGTAGGTGCTGAAAAACAGCGGTGCCAACAGCAGCAGCCAAAGCATCGCAGGTTTCAATAAACCGGTTTCGCGCATGTTCAGATCTTCTGTGCCAGGGACACGGTGAAAATGCCCCACTCATCCACGCGCTGGGTGATCTTGCGAAAGCCCGCTGCTTCGACGAGTTGGTCCATTTCCGCCTGGCTGCGCCGGCGCATCACCCAAGCCTGACCCTGACGGTGGCTGGTAAGCGAACGGGCAATCAGCTCCAACTGCGGGTGCCACGGTTGGCCGGTGTAGACCAGGTAACCACCTGGCTCCACGGCTTCGGCCAGGCCCGCCAGTGAACCGCCGACCATGGCGTTATCGGCGAACAATTCGTACAGGCCAGACACCACGGCCAGGGACGGCTTGGGGTCGAGGGCGGCCAGGTCGGCGCGGTCGAACGCGTCGCCTTTGACGAACTGGGCGATGTCCCCCAAACCCTTTTCGCGAATCAGCGCGCCACCGTCGCGCACATTGATATCGCTGTAGTCGCGCAGCAGGATCGACTCCGGCAACGGCGAGACGCCCTGCAAGGCTTCAAGAATGTAACGGCCGTGGCCGGCGGCGATATCGACGATACGGACTTCGCGGTGATCATCACGCAGCTTGGCCATGGCCAGGCGCAGCAGCTCTTCGACGTTCAGCTTGCGCTGGCGAATACCACGCCAGCCGATGGAGTTGAGGTAGTTGGTATCGATCATCCGCCCCAGCCCGCCCTTGCCGGTAGGCTTATTGCGATACACGTAGTCCAGGGTGCTGCCGGAATCGAAGCCGGTGTCGAAGCCCAGCTTCACCCCATCCGACAGGTTCTTGCCCAAGCCCATGCTGGCGCGGGTCATGCGCCAGTACAGGTCGCGCAGTGAATTGCGTGGCAACGGCGCGGCGAGGGATTCGGATTCGGCGCACGTGGCGCCAAGTTTGTCTGCATCCAGTAAAGAAGCGCGGTCCAGCGGGTGGGCGAAGTTCTGCAAGATAAAGCGCTTGGCGCTGCTCACAGCCACGGCGCGATCACGTTCGCCGAGGGTGTCGTGAAAAAAGCCGGGGAGGATATGCAGCTCTTTTTTAAGGCTGCCGAGGCGGTCGAAGAACTGCTGCTGGGGTTTACGGTGCACCACAAAGTCGGAGCCCGAAATAAGCAGTTGGGTGGGCACCTGGATCGCCTGGGCGTCGGCGACAACCCGGTCGGCCGCTTCGTAAAGGCCCAGCAGCACATTCACCGAAATGGCCTTGGTGATCAGTGGATCGCTGTCGTAGGACGCCACGCGTTCGGGGTCATGGCTGAGGAACTTGGCCTTGACGTAGCTGTTGACGAAAAAGTTGCCACGAAACTTGCGCATCAGTGCCAGGCCGGGGCGGGCGAAGGGCACGTACAGCTTGACCTTGAAGGCTGGCGAGGCGAGCACCAGGGCGCGGATTTTTGGCGCGTAATCATGAACCCAGGTGGCCGCGATCACCGCGCCGACGCTTTGGGCGATGACGGCGATGCCTTCCTCCTCGATGCCGTAGGTGGCATTGATGTGGTCACAGAAAGTCTGCACATCGCGGGCGCTGGTGGCAAAGCTGGGGCTGTCGCCGCGCTCGCCTGGGGATTGGCCGTGGCCACGGGCGTCCCAGGCGAAGAAGTCGAATTCAGGCAGGCCCAGTTCATCCACCAGGTGGGCAATACGCCCCGAGTGCTCATGGCCGCGATGGAACAACAGGATCGCCTTGCGCGGCCCGACACCTGCCGTGGCCGGCCAGTGCCGATAGAAAAGCTCGACGCCATCATGGGTACTGAAGGTGTGCTGTTGCTGTTCGCGCATCGCAAAATCCTTATGCAGAAGGGAGAGATTGTTGTTCTTTGAGGCCCTGACGCACCCGGTTGACCAAGGTATAGGCGAGCAGGGCGGCGACCAGCCACATCACCGTCTCCACCCAACCGGCGCCGAGCCAGCCCAGCGCCACGCCCGTGGCCAGCACCCCGAGTACGAACGCCCGATCACTCTTGCCCATGGGCCCGTCATAACGGCGCGAAGCGCCCACCATCGGCCCCAGCACCCCCGCGTATTCGCTGAATATTGCAAGCAGCGTCACCAGCAGCACCGACGCCAGGCTCACATCGGGGATCAATGCAAAAGGCAGGATCAGCGCGCTGTCGGCGATCACATCGCACAGTTCATTGAGATAAGCACCGAGGCGCGACTGTTGGCCGAATTCCCGGGCCAGCATGCCATCGATGGCATTGAGCGCCATGCGCACAATCATCCACAGCGGGATCAGTGCAAACAGCCAGAGGTGTTGGGCAAAGCCCGCGATCAACAGCCCCACCAGCAGGGAAACAACCCCGGCCAGCACGGTGATCTGGTTGGCGGTGGTGCCGTTGTCATAAAGGCGCTGCACGAGAGGCCGCAGCAGGTTTTGAAAACGCGGTTTGAGTTGGTAGATGGAAATCATGGGGGGTGGCGCTTCCTTGTCCGTGAACCCGCGAAAAACTGTCTGAAGTGTGCCGACTAATCGCAGCCGACACCAGTGATGGCTCGTGTTTATAGGGGATTAGTCACGCTCTTGAGCATAATCAATCACCGCTTGTGGGAGCGTCCTATGGGGCCTCAACAGCAGGTGATCGAGTTCGTGTCTATAGTTACATCTCTACACACGCAGAGGGTCGCAAATGTCTTCGACTTTGCACCGACAGACACCGACTCTGAGGGTGACAGACGCACGTAGGTTGCAAGTAGCGGTCGTTGCGTATCACCGACAGACATTAGACGAGGCACTGCAGGCACGTACCGAAAGGTATTCGCGCGATGTCCTTGGTCGAGTGCATGCACAATGGGACGCGCGATTGTGGGCAACGGGTGGTGAAACAGGGGAGCCCAACCAAGTTATGACCCATAGTCTGTCGGGCCAGCTGTTGCGTGTTGAAAGCGTAGATGCGGGCTGGCGTGTCAACCTTGTGGGCGACGCAGCTCAAACGCTGCATAGTTGGGATGGGCGGGGTACTGTCCGGCGGGTGTGCTATGACTCCCAAATACGTCAGGTTAGTGTGAGCGAAGAGTCAGCGACCACTCTCCAGACCTTCGTCGAGCGGCTGACGTACGGATCATCGACTGAAATGGGCAATCGTTGCGGTCGGCTGGTTCGGCATGACGATGGGGTCGGCAGCCAGGTTTTTGTCGATTACGGTTTGCTGGGGCACGTTGCAGGCCAGACTCAACAGTTTCTCAAGGCATTGGTACCCGCGGATTGGCCTGAGTCTTTGGATGAGCGCGACGCGTTATTGGAGACAGATCACCAAGGCGCGGCAATGCGGTATCTCACGCAATGGCATCACGATGCGTTGAATCAGTTGCTCCGCCAAACCGATGCGTTGGCGAATGTGCAGAGCCATTGCTACAACGTGGCGGGTGAACTGGTTCAATCCAGTCTGACTGAGGATGGAAAACCGGAGCAATTGCTGCTCAGCGCGGTCCGCTATAACGCTTGTGGTCAAGTCGAATCCCAGCTGGCGGGTAATGGTGTCATTTCCCGGCCCGGCTACGACGCCCGCAGTGGGCGACTATTAAGACTGAACACAATCCGGCAGGATAAAGTACTCCAGGACCTACATTATCAGTGGGACCCCGTGGGTAACCTGCAATGCTTGGAGGACCGGGCACAACCAACCCAATGGTTTGATTCTCAACGAATTGTCCCCGTTAGCACTTATCGCTACGACACGCTTTACCATTTGATTGAGGCCACCGGACGGGAAAGCGTCCTGGCCGGCATTCAGCCTGGCCTGCCCGGTGTTGTACTACCAGGAGGAGGTGACGCGAGTCGGTTGCGTAACTACACGCAGGTTTACACCTATGACCTCGGCGGAAATCTAATCACGCTCAAGCATGGCAGCGAACCCTTGCGCATGATGAAGACAGCCGAGCGTAGTAATCGAAGCATGTACATGGCCGATGAGATGAATCCACCGGATTTAGCCAATGGGTTTGATGCAAACGGCAATTTGTTGATGTTGGACGGCGCGCAGAGGATGACATGGGACGCCCGTAATCAATTGCACCAAGTCACCCAGGTGCTGCGCAAGGCGGGGCCTGCGGATAACGAACGGTATTTCTACCATGGCACTGGGCAGCGTGGACGCAAGGTACGAGTGTGGCAGGCAAAGTCTGTTGAGCATGTGGCCCAGGTCATGTATCTGCCGGGTTTGGAGATACACAGCGATACGGCGACGGGAGAAGTCCTGCATGTCATCAGCGTGGCGTTAGGGCGCAGTCAAGTTCGACGGTTAAACTGGCGAGCGAACGGTCGCAAGAGACTACCTGTCCCACAGTGGCGCTACAACGTTGATGACCATCTGGGCAGCGTTGCGTTGGAACTCGATGAATATGGCGACGTGATCAGTCATGAGGGGTATTACCCCTTCGGTGGTACGGCGTGGTGGGCGGTCAGAAGTCAGACTCATGTTAATGGCAAGACCATCCGTTATTCAGGCCAAGAGCGGGATGCGACCGGATTGTACTATTACGGTTCGCGTTACTATGCGCCATGGCTGATGCGCTGGATCAACCCGGATCCCTCGGGCGAAATCGATGGGCTGAATCTGTATCGAATGGTCCGAAATAATCCGCTCCGGTATCGAGACCACGATGGCAGGGCTCCGGAAGTCGCCGACGACTATTCGGATAATTCCTCCAGTGCCCATGTTCCGGCTTATCGACAGAATCCAGAGACATTCCGGCGTCGTGACGTGGATGCTCACGTCGCCGCCGAGCGCCGGGACGCCGTGGAGAGGAGCATGACTCACCGTATGTATGGCGAGCACCGCGTTGAGTCTACTTACACGTCTGCTTCAATCCCAGGCAGGTATCGGTTCAGAAACGAATTCTTGCCCGGCCGCTGGCGCTTGATGGAAAACTACCGTGCGCCAGTAGAGGGGCCCAATGCTACCGACGTTACCTGGCATCAGTATGAAATGATTTCAAGGCATAACAATTTTTACGGTGTTTTACCGCAAGCCATTGTGCGCTGGAACGTTCAAAACAATGAGGCTCTGCTTGCTACGCAGCAGCAGGAAGGCATGCTGGAGCGGTTTTTGGCCAGTGAGGGCAATGGCCGTTCAACTCAGAGAATCATGACTGCTTTCGGCCTGCGTGCTACGGGTATCACGCGACAGGAAGTTTACGATTATCAACTGGGGGCGGACGTTGACATCATAGAGGTTCATGTCGAGCCTCAGCCTGTTCTCGAACCCGCTCCGATGGTTAGGAGCCCGTCCCTGGAGGCTTTGACTCGAGCAGTAGAGCGAGACTTGCGCCGTGCGGCGCGCAACCCTGTCTCACGGGTTGTCCATCGTGTTTGGCGAAACATGCGTAGAGTCATTCAAGGTAGCAGTGCCCGACGTGCCCTGAGGTAACTCTGTGAAGGCCGGACAGCCGACGGATATTTTGCGAGTGCTCCTCGATCTAAATGTGCGAACGGGGTTGAGAACAAAAATTTCACGCTTCGTGTTATATCGTAACGAATTGTGTGCAAGTGGGCGTTGAGCAGATGCAAGTGGATCTAGAGGCTGACGGGGCTTCGGTTGAAGGCCTCGCGCGTTTTCAGCAGGGGCTGTTCCACGCCCGTCGATTGCGCCAGGCCGGTATAGGCCTGACAACCCTGGCCCTCAGTGGTTGGATATTGGCGCTGTTCGTAGCGTTGTTTGCACCCGTGTCGATCTGGCCGGTGGTATTGATCAACTGCGCGTCGGCCTTGCTGCTGCTGGTGGCCGGCTTGCAGTCGGCCTGGTGGGTGGCCGATTGGCGTGCCCAGGCGCTGGAAGCGCCGAGCGGTGAAGCGGTCGAACAATCCATCGAGCCTACACCCTGGCATAGGGGCCTGATCAACCGGTTCGGCAACGGCCTGTTGGCGCAGATTGGCGCACCGGTGCTGTGGTTGGGAGGCTGGTCGTTGCTGGCGCTGGTCAGCATCCTGCAGTTCTGGAACCTGGGCTTGCCCGCTGCTGCCATCGGGCAATCGGCAAGTATTGGCGCAGCGCTCGCTTTGGCTCTGGCGTTTGGCCTGCTGGTATTCGAACGCCGCCTGGGCCAGGAAACCGCTGCCCAATGGCCGGAAGCCTCACAGTTGGCGCAATTGAGCCGGATGGCAATTATCTGCCTGGTGCTCAGCGCGATCTGCCTGCTGTTTGCCAATGCGGAGTCGGTCTGGCCGCTGCGCCTGGCGACACTCGTCGGCCTGTTGCCGGCGCTGGTGGCGCTGGAGTTCCTGCTCCGGGGCGTGCTCTCGCTGTTCAGCCCGCGCCAGCCGCGCCTCGAGCCACGCTTGATGGCGCAGAGTTTTATTGCCGGCCTGCTGCGTTGGCCGCCGCAGCCGTTGCTGGCGTTGCAGCATGAATTGCACAACCGCTTTGGCATCGACCTGCGCCAGATCTGGGCCTTTACCTACATGCGCCGAGCGTTTTTCCCGGTGCTGCTGGTGGTGCTGGGGGTAGGTTGGGCGCTGACCGGTGTGCATGAAGTGCCCCTGCAAGGCCGTGGGATTTATGAGCGTTTTGGTAAACCGGTCGAGGTGTTCGGCCCCGGGCTGCATGCGGGTTTGCCGTGGCCGTTGGGCCGCGTACTGAACGTGGAAAACGGCGTGGTGCATGAGCTGGCGACCAGCGTCAGTGACGCCGCCACACCGCAGTTGGCCGCAGCCGAAGGCCCGGCGCCGTTGATCGCCAACCGCCTGTGGGACGCCAGCCATGTGAATGACAAATCCCAGGTTATTGCCAGCAGCAGCGGCGACAAGCAGGGCTTCCAGATCGTCAATATGGACGTGCGCTTTGTCTACCGCATCGGCCTCACCGATCAGGCCGCGCTTGCCGCCACCTACAACAGCGCGGATATTCCGACCCTGATCCGCAGCACCGCCAGCCGCATCCTGGTGCACGATTTTGCCTCGCGCACCCTGGATGAATTGCTCGGGGAAGAGCGCACCAGCCTCGCCGACGAGATTGGTCGCAGCGTGCAAGCCGACCTGCAAACCCTCCACAGCGGTGTGGAAATCCTCGCCACGGTGGTCGAGGCGATCCATCCGCCGGCCGGGGCCGCCAACGCTTATCACGGTGTGCAAGCCGCGCAGATTGGCGCCCAAGCGCTGATCGCCCGTGAACGCGGTGCCGCCAGCGAACAGACCAACCAGGCGCTGCTTCAAGCCAGTACCGCCCGCGATCAGGCCCAGGCCAGTGCCCGCGAAGTGAATGCCGGCGCCCAAGCAGCGAACCTGCGCTTTGCCGCCGAACAAAAAGCCTACGCCGCTGCGGGCCAAGCCTTCGTGCTGGAACAGTACCTGGGCCAACTGAGCCAGGGCCTGGCCCAGGCCAAGCTGCTTATTCTGGATCATCGTTTGGGTGCCGACAGTGCGCCGACGATCGATCTGCGTTCTTTTACCTTGCCCGCCGACCCGTCGGCGCCGCGCAAAGCCGTTCAATAAGGAGTCTGTCTGTTGAGCGCTCATTCCCACGATCATGATCACGGTCATCACCACCATCACGGCCACCACCATCACCATCACGGCGATGAGCAGGCGGCCGGGCCTTTTCCCTGGCGGCGCATGGCGTGGGCGGTGTTGCTGGTGCTGTTTGCCGTGGCAGCGGCAAGCCTGGTGCAAGTGCGTTCCGGTGAGGCCACGGTGATTACCCGCTTCGGCAACCCTGCGCGCGTGCTGCTGGAGCCGGGCCTGGGCTGGCGCTGGCCGGCACCGTTCGAAGCAGCGATCCCGGTGGACCTGCGCCTGCGCACTACGTCCAGCGGCTTGCAGGATGTGGGCACCCGCGATGGCTTGCGGATTATTGTGCAGGCCTATGTGGCGTGGCAGGTGCAGGGCGATGCCGACAACGTGCAGCGTTTTATGCGTGCGGTGCAGAACCAGCCGGATGAGGCGGCGCGGCAGATTCGTACCTTCGTCGGCTCGGCGTTGGAAACCACGGCGGCCAGTTTTGACCTCTCCAGCTTGATCAATACCGACGCCAGCCAAGTGCGCATTGCTGATTTTGAAGCGCAGTTGCGCCAGCAGATTGATCAACAATTGCTCACCACCTATGGTGTGCGCGTGGCGCAGGTCGGTATCGAGCGCTTGACGTTGCCATCGGTGACCCTCACCGCCACGGTTGACCGCATGCGCGCCGAGCGTGAAACCATCGCCACCGAACGCACCGCCGTGGGCAAGCGCGAAGCGGCGCAGATCCGCTCCGCTGCCGAGCGAGATGCGCGCATCATGCAGGCCGATGCCACCGTGAAAGCCGCCGACATCGAAGCGCAGTCGCGGGTTGAAGCTGCGCAGATTTATGGCCGCGCCTACGCTGGCAATCCGCAGTTGTACAACCTGCTGCGCTCGCTGGATACCTTGGGCACGGTGGTCACGCCGGGGACCAAGATCATCCTGCGCACCGACGCCGCGCCGTTTCGCGCACTGGTGGATGGGCCGAAGGACCTGCAGCCATGAGCGAGCCTGAAAGCCCGGACAGCCCGTGGATCCAGGCCGGGCGCCTGACGTTCCTGGCACTGTACGCGGTCACTGTATTGGCGGCGTTGGCCTGGGCCTTTTCCAATGTGCGCCAGATCGACCCGCAGAATCGCGCCGTGGTCCTGCATTTTGGCGCCCTCGATCGCATTCAGAACGCCGGATTGTTGCTGGCTTGGCCGCAGCCTTTCGAACAAGTCGTCCTGCTGCCAGCGGCCGACCGGGTGATCGAACGGCGGGTGGAAAACCTGCTGCGTTCCGATGCGGCGCTGCAGGCCGATCGCGTGGCCAGTTTCGCCACCCCCTTGAGCGATGCCCTGGCCGGCTCCGGCTACCTGCTGACCGGCGATGCCGGGGTGGTGCAGTTGGACGTGCGGGTGTTCTACAAGGTGACCGAACCCTACGCCTTTGTGTTGCAGGGCGACCACGTGCTGCCGGCCCTGGATCGGCTGGTGACACGCAGCGCCGTGGCCCTCACCGCTGCGCGGGATCTGGACACCATCCTGGTAGCCCGCCCGGAACTGATCGGCAGCGACAATGGCGCCGCCGAACGGCGTGAGCGGCTGCGCGGCGACCTGGTGCAAGGCATCAACAAACGCCTGGCGGAGTTGGCGGCCAGCGGCTTGGGGCTGGGTATCGAAGCCACCCGCGTCGATGTGCAATCGAGCCTGCCTGGGCCTGCGGTGAATGCGTTCAACGCGGTACTGACCGCCAGCCAGCAAGCCGATAAAGCCGTGGCCAACGCCCGCACTGAAGCGGAAAAACTCACCCAGACCGCCAACCAGGAGGCTGACCGCCAGGTGCAAGTCGCCCATGCCCAGGCCAGCGAGCGCTTGGCCAATGCCCAGGCGCAGACCGCTACCGTTGCCAGCCTCGCCCAGGTCAAAGACCCCGGTTTGCTGTTGCGCCTGTACCGCGAACGCTTGCCGAAAATTCTCGGCCAGGCCGGTTCCGTGACCACCGTCGATCCCAAAGACGACTCCCGTTTGATCATCCAGGGAGCCGAGCAATGAGCGCACCCATGCTGACCTCAGCCGAGCAGCGCAGCGCTGCCCGGCAATTGACCTTGGCGATGCTCGCCCTGGGCTTGCTCGTGCTGGGCCTGGTGTGGCGCTGGCTCGCGCCCGACCAGAGCGGCGTCAGCCAGCTGCTGCTTGGCGTGGCATCCCTGTTGGTGGCGGTGCCGGTGATGCGTTCGGCCTGGTACAGCCTGCGCTTTCCGAGCCTGCACGGCATCACCGACCAATTGATCGCCCTGGCCATGCTCGGCGCCTGGGCCACCGGTGATCTGCTCACCGCCGCGTTGCTGCCGATCATCATGATCTTTGGCCATGTGCTGGAAGAGCGCAGCGTGATTGGCTCCCAGGAAGCGATCCATGCCCTGGGCAAACTCACCCGCAGCCACGCCCGCCTGGTGCAGGCGGACGGCAGCATCACCGAAGTGGATAACGGCACCTTGAACACCGGCGATATCGTCGAAGTGCGTGCCGGTGACCGCGTGCCGGCCGATGGCGTGGTGTTGTCCGGCCAGGCGAGCCTGGACACGGCGCCGATCACCGGCGAGTCGGTGCCGTTGGAAGCCAGCGTGGGCGTGCAGGTGTTTGGTGGGGCGATCAACCTCGATGGCCTGCTGCGCCTTGAGGTCACGCGTACCGGCAACGAATCGACGTTGGGCAAAGTCATTGCGCTGATGCAGAACGCCGAGCGTTCCAAGCCGCCGATCACCCGGCTGCTGGAGCGCTACGCCGGCAGCTATATGGTGTTGGTGCTGTTGCTGGCGGCGGTCACCTGGTTTGTCACCAACGATGCGCAGGCGATGCTGGCGGTGTTGGTGGCGGCGTGTCCGTGCGCTTTGGTGCTGTCGGCGCCGGCCACCGCGATTGCGGGGATCGCCGTGGCGGCGCGCCATGGCATTCTGATTCGCAGCTCGGCGTTCCTGGAAGAACTGGCCGACCTGACATCGCTGGTGGTCGACAAGACCGGCACCCTGACCTTTGGCACCCTGCGTTTGCAGTCCATCGAAACCGCCGCGCCGGATCGCCAAGCGCTGCTGAACCTGGCGGCCAGCCTCGGTTCGGCAAGCAGTCATCCGGTCAGCCGAGCGTTGGCGGGGTTGGCGACCCAGGAGCAGATGCTGGTGCTTAGCGACATCCGCGAGCGTCAGGGCCTGGGCGTGATCGCCCAGACCGAGCAGGGCGAAGCGGCGCTGGGACGGCCGGAGTTGTTTGAACAGTTGGGCATCGTCACCACCGCCGTGCCCACCCATGATGGCCCGATTGCCGGGCTGGCGTTGAACGGCGAGTTCCTCGCCTGGCTGCTGTTGGCCGACAGCGTCAAACCCGAAGCGCGCCAGGCCCTGCAAGAGCTGCGTGACTTGGGCCTGGGCCGCCAACTGCTGCTGACCGGCGACCGCCAAAGCGTGGCCGACAGCCTGGCGCTGGACGTGGGCATCAGTGATGTCGAAGCCCAAGCGCTGCCGGAAGACAAGCTCAACCGCGTGCTGGGCGAAATCAGCAGTGGCTTCAGGCCAATGGTGGTGGGCGATGGCATCAACGACTCCCTGGCGCTCAAGGCCGGCGTGGTCGGCGTGGCCATGGGCGCGGGCGGTGCGGACATCGCCCTGGCCTCTGCGGACGTGGTGTTGATCGGCAGCGACTTGCGCCGCCTGGGCACCTGTGTGCGCTTGAGTCGCCAGTGTCGGCAGACGTTGCAGGTCAATGTGATCATTGGCTTGGGCTGGACACTGGCCATTGTGGTGTTCGCCGCATTTGGCTGGCTGGGGGCGGCGGGCGCGATGATCGCGGCGGTGCTGCATAACCTCAGCACCTTGCTGGTATTGGGGAACGCCGGGCGTTTACTGCGCTTCCAGGAGCCGCTGTTGAAACTCGACGAATAATTTCAGAAATATTTGCTCACGGCTGTAACGCCGACAGGAGGCCTCACTCTAGTGCTGTGTCGAGACTGAACAATCCGTTCGGACCGGCTCCACTACTGATCATGAGGAATACAACAATGAGCATTAAATCCGCTGCTGCTGGTGCCGCCCTCGCAATGGCCGCTGCTTCTCTGTTCGCGGGTGTGGCCACCCAGGTACAAGCGGCAGACGCCACCGTTCACTGCTACGGCGTGACCTCCTGCAAAGGTATGAACGACTGCAAAACCAAGGACCACGCGTGCAAGGGCCAGGGCGAGTGTAAAGGGATGGGCTTCAAGGCCATGACCAAATCGGCCTGCGACGCCGCTGGCGGTAAAGTCGGCGAGTAACCGGCAAACAAGTGCAACCGCGGCGGCTGCCTGCTACCGCTGCGGACACTTTGCCCTGGAGTGAGTCATGTCCGCGTCCCTTCCAAGTCTGGGTTACGGCCTGGGTTTACGCAGTGAGTACTACCACCAGATCCTAGAACAGTCGCCGGCCGTGGATTGGTTCGAAGTGATCTCCGAGAATTACTTGGTGCAGGGCGGCAAGGCCTTGTACTACCTGGATGCGATAGCCGAACGTTACCCCTTGGTGATGCACGGTGTGTCGTTGTCCATCGGCGGGCCACATGCCCTCGATACGGATTACCTGAACCACATCAAACAGCTCGCAGAGCGCATTCAGCCGGCGTGGATTTCCGATCACCTGTGCTGGAGCCGTGGCAGCGCGCACCAGTTACATGACTTGCTGCCCCTGCCTTACACCGAAGAAAGCCTCTACCACGTGGCCGGCCGCGTGCGTCAGGTGCAGGACGTCTTGCAACGGCCGCTGGTGCTGGAAAATGTCTCAAGCTACGTGCGTTCCAAGGCGGATGAATTCACCGAGTGGGAGTTCCTCAACGCCTTGGCCCACCTGAGCGGCTGCCAATTGCTGCTGGACGTCAACAACGTCTACGTCAGCGCACGCAACCATGGCTTTGATGCCTGGACGTTCATTCGCAACCTGCCACCCGAAAGCATTCGCCAACTGCATTTGGCGGGGCATATGGACTATGGCGACTATGTGGTCGATACCCATGACCATCCAGTGTGCGACCCGGTGTGGGCGCTGTATCAGCAAACTTTGGAGCATTTGGGCCCGGTGTCGACCTTGCTGGAACGCGATGACCATTTTCCGCCCTTCGAAGAGTTGCTCACCGAGTTGAACAAAGCCCGTGAGTTGGGTGCCAGCGCCTTGGCCCGGAGAGCGTTATGCGCCTGATCGACTGGCAGTTGGCGTTTGAACAGCATCTATTATCCGAAGCGCCCGCGGCCAGCAGTGGCTTTGCCGCCACCTTGCTGGGAGGGCCGACGTTGGATGTGGACACCGGCCTGGCGATTTACCACAACGCCTATCTGTCGCGACTGCAAGAGGTGCTGCGCCATGACTTCGGTGCCATCTGGTATTGGCTGGGAGATGAGCAGTTTTGCTCACTGACCGAGGCCTACATCCGCCGTTATCCGTCGGCCCATTACAGCGTGCGCTGGTTGGGCGAGCGCTTTGCGATGTTTATCGTTGAGCATTTGATGGCTGCGCAAAGTGCGCCTTTGGCTGAGTTGGCACGCCTGGAGTGGGCGTTCACCTTGGCGTTTGACGCCGCCGAAGGGGAGCCGCTGACCTTGAATGACATGGCGCATTTGGCGCCTGAAGACTGGCCCACCTTGCAGGTTGCGCTGGCGCCTTCGGTGCAGCAGCTGCTTTGCCGTTTCAACACGGTGGCGATCTGGCGAGCCAGCAAGGATGAGTCGGATTTCCCCGGCAGCCAGGCGCTGGAACCGGCGCAAATCTGCCTGGTGTGGCGCAACCAGAACCGCTGCCACTACCGCAGCCTGGAAGCCGCTGAAGCTTGTGCACTCTCGGGCATGGTGACCATGGGGTGGAATTTTTCAGAACTGTGTACTGAGGTCGCGGTCACTTATGCAGAGGGGGCGTCGCTGCAAGCGGCCACTTGGCTGAAACAGTGGGTCCAGGAAGGTTTGCTCGAGCGCCGAGCGCCATAGAAGGGGGGCTATTCATTCGATAGCTTCCTACTTTGTTTGGCATGGTCTACCCTCACAGCAGACGTCTGAAACAAGGGGGGACTACTCATGCTCGCGCAACTTCCACCGGCCTTACAGAATCTTCAGCTACCGCTGCGTCTTCGACTCTGGGACGGCCATGAATTCAACTTGGGCCCTGAGCCCAGCGTCACCATCGTGGTCAAGGACCCCACGGTTGTATCCAGGCTGACCCATCCAACGCTCGACTCACTGGGCGAAGCCTTCGTCGAGGGCAAGCTGGAGCTGGAAGGCTCCATCACCGAAGTGATCAGGGTATGTGACGAGTTGAGTCACGCCTTGGTCGATGACGACGAGGAGAGTCGCCCGGTACGCTCGATTCACGACAAGGCCACCGACGCGGCGGCCATTTCCTACCATTACGACCTGTCCAACGAGTTCTACCAGCTATGGCTGGACCAGGACATGGCCTACTCCTGCGGTTATTTCGAAACCGGCAGCGAGTCGATCGACCAGGCCCAACAAGACAAATTTCGCCACCTGTGCCGCAAGTTGCGGCTGCAGCCGGGTGAATATCTTTTGGATGTGGGCTGCGGCTGGGGCGGGTTGGCGCGCTATGCCGCACGTGAGTTCGGGGTCAAGGTGTTCGGCATCACCTTGAGCAAGGAACAACTGGCGCTGGCCAAGGAGCGGGTGAAAGCCGAAGGCCTGGAAGACCAGGTCGACCTGCAATTACTCGACTACCGCGACCTGCCCCAGGACGGCCGTTTCGACAAAGTGGTAAGCGTGGGCATGTTCGAACACGTCGGCCACGCCAACCTGGCGCAGTACTGCCGGACCCTGTTCGGCGCGGTGCGTGAAGGTGGTCTGGTGATGAACCATGGCATTACCGCCAAGCACACCGATGGCCGCCCCGTAGGCCGTGGCGCCGGCGAGTTTATCGAGCGCTACGTGTTCCCTAACGGCGAACTGCCGCACCTGGCGATGATGACCGCCGAGATCAGTGAAGCAGGGCTGGAAGTGGTCGATGTCGAAAGCCTGCGTATGCATTACGCCCGCACATTGGACCATTGGAGTGAACGCCTGGAAGACAACCTGGAAGCAGCGGCGAAGATGGTACCGGAACAGGCGCTACGCATCTGGCGGCTGTACCTGGCCGGTTGCGCTTATGCATTTGCCCGAGGCTGGATCAACCTGCACCAGATACTGGCGGTGAAACCCCATGCCGATGGCGGGCATGAACTGCCGTGGACGCGGGAAGACCTCTACCGCTGATCACGCTCAAAACCGTAGGAGCGAGCTTGCTCGCGAAAAACGTCAACGATAACGCGTACTAGCTGAATGAACGCGGCGCCTGTGAGTTTTTCGCGAGCAAGCTCGCTCCTACATTATTGGTTGTGTGTTGGCGGTTAGAGGATGGGTGAGATCAAGCGCGCCACGCGCATCCCCAGTTGTTGCAGGCGACGGGTCTCGCGGCTTTCTTCCTGGCTGACTTCATGGGCCAGGGCAAAGTCGTCCAGCAGCATCTGCTCAACCTGGCTGGCGAAGGCTTCATCCACCGTCAGCAGCATCACTTCAAAATTCAGCCGGAACGAACGGTTGTCCATGTTGGCACTGCCAATGGCGCTGATTTCGCTGTCCACCAACACCACCTTTTGATGCAAAAAGCCCGGCGTGTAGCGAAACACCCGCACGCCCGCTCGCACCGCTTCGTTGGCATACAGGCTGGACGCGGCATATACGATGCGGTGGTCGGGCCGTGACGGCAGCAGCAGGCGCACATCGACTCCGCGCAATACCGCCAGGCGCAGGGCGGCAAATACCGCCTCGTCGGGGATGAAGTAGGGGCTGGTGATCCACACGCGCTCGGTCGCCGCATGGATGGCCTCGACGAAAAACAGCGAACAGGTTTCATAAGGGTCCGCTGGCCCACTGGCGAGCAACTGGCAGAGCACGCCGTCTTCCGGGTAGGCATCCGGCAGGATCAGTGGCGGCAGTTCCCGTGCGGCCCAGAACCAGTCCTCGGCAAACGACTCCTGCAGGCACGCCACCACCGGGCCGGTGACCTGCACATGGGTATCGCGCCATGGCGCCAGGGGCGGTTTTTTACCCAGGTATTCATCGCCTACGTTATGCCCGCCGACAAAACCGGAGATGCCGTCCACCACGACGATCTTGCGATGGTTACGGAAGTTGACCTGGAAGCGATTGAGCCAGCCACTGCGGGTGGCGAATGCCTTGACCTGGACGCCTGCGTCACGCAGCGCTTGCACATAACGATGGGGCAGGGCGTGGCTGCCGATGCGGTCGTACAGGACGTAAATGGCCACGCCCTGAGCGGCTTTTTCCTTCAACAGGGTCTGCAATTGGCGGCCCAGTTCATCATCGTGAATGATGAAAAACTGGAACAGCACGGCGGTCTTTGCGTTACGAATAGCCTCGAAGATCGCGCCGAAGGTGGCATCGCCATTGATCAACAGGCGCACTTCGTTGTTGGCCAGGCAGGGCATGCGGCCCAGCTTGGGCATGGCGCGCAAGGAGGCGTAGGCGCTGGAGTTGCGCGCCGCAAGCGCTTCCTCCACCCACGGGCGCCAGTTCAGTTCGGTGATGGCCGTGTGCATTTCCTGGTTGGCCTGGCGACGGGCCTGGATGTACGCGTCGAAGGTGCTGCGGCCAAAAATCAGGTAGGGGATCAGCGTCAGGTAGGGCATGAACATCAGTGACAACGCCCAGGCAATCGAGCCTTGTGCGGTGCGCACGGTCAGTACTGCGTGGATCGCGGCGAGCGTTCCGAGAAAGTGCAGCGTGGCAATGACGTAGGCGAGCAGGTGCGGGCCAAAGAAATCCATGAACGACGTAACTCCAGGCAGTCCAGTGCGTAACAGACCATGAACGGCTGTGAATGTCGCTATTTTATTTGCCATGCAACACTGGCTGCTTTGCGACGTCTAACGCCCACAATTACCCAGGAGTTACCCGATGAATGCTCGTCTGCTTGGTTTGGCCATGGTTGTTGGTTTGTCGCTGCCTGTGGCGGCGCAGGCGCAGATGCTGGCGCCGGGCTTGTGGGAATTGACCACCAGCAATATGAAAGTCGATAACCAGGACCTGCCGGACTTGTCGCTGATCCTCGGTCAACTCAAGCAACAGATGACCCCTGAACAGCGCGCCGTGCTCGAAAAGCAAGGCATCAACATGGCCGGTAAAGGCGTACAGGTGTGCCTGACCCCGGCTCAGGTGGCCTCCGATTCGATCCCCCTGACCGACCCTCAATCGGGCTGCAAACAGGAAGTCACCGACAAGAGCGGCAACCAGTGGAAATTCCGTTTCAGTTGCCCGAAAGCCCAGGGCACTGGGGTGGCAACGTTCCAGAGCCAGAAAGAATTCACCACCAGCGTCAACGGTACCTTCAATGCCACCGGGATCCAGCAGAAGGGTAGCCTGGACAGCCACGCCCAGTGGCTGGGCAACGATTGCGGTTCGGTCAAACCCCGCGCTTAACGCCCAAACTGCAGGGGCAAGCCCTGGCAACTGTTGACCACCTGGCCGTTGTGCCAGGCCAGGTGGCCGCTGACCAGTGTTGTACTCACGCTGTGACGAAAGCTGCGCTCTGCAAAAGGTGTCCAGCCACAACGGGCGAGAATGGGTTGGCTGTTGACCGGCTTGCCGGCAGGCTCGGGTTTGATCAGCACCAGGTCGGCCCAGTAGCCTTCGCGCAGGTAGCCGCGATCAGCAATGGCAAACAGGTCGGCCACGCGGTGGCTGGTCTTGGCTACCAGAGTGGTCAGGGGTAAATGCCCGTCGGCCACCAACTCCAGCAACGCCGGCAGGGCATGCTGCACCAGGGGCAAGCCCGAGGGTGCTTGCCGATAGTCCAACTGTTTTTGCGCCCAGGTATGCGGCGCATGGTCGGTGCCAATCACATCCAGACGATCACTCAATAACGCCAGGCGCAGCGCGTCGCGGTCGGCGCGGGTCTTGATCGCCGGGTTGCATTTGATCTGGTGGCCGAGGCGGTGGTAATCGCGGTCATCGAACAGCAGGTGGTGCAGGCAGACTTCGGCGGTGATGTGCTTGTCGGCCAGGGGCTTGTCTTCGAACAGCGCGAGTTCGCGAGCGGTGGTCAGGTGCAACACATGCAGGCGCGTGCCATGGCGTTTGGCCAATTCCACGGCAAACGATGACGAGCGATAACAGGCCTCGGCATCACGGATCAGCGGGTGGGCGACGGCGGGAATATGCTCGCCGAAGCGTTCGCGCAGGCGCTGCTCGTTGGCCAATATGCTGGGCGTGTGTTCGCAGTGAGCGAGCAGGATGGTCGGCGCCTCGGCAAATAGGCGCTCCAGAACGCGTGGGTCGTCCACCAGCATATTGCCGGTGGAGGCGCCCATGAACACTTTGACTCCAGCTACTTCACGAGGAGCGAGGGCCGCGACGGTGTCGAGGTTGTCGTTGCTCACGCCAAAATGGAAGCCGTAGTTGGCCACTGAATGCAGTGCGGCACGGCGCTTTTTATCGGCAAGGGCTTCCAGGTTCAGCGTGGCCGGGTGGGTGTTGGGCATGTCCATGAAGCTGGTGATACCACCGGCCACCGCCGCGCGGGATTCGCTGTAGAAACTGCCTTTTTCCGGTGCGCCGGGTTCGCGAAAGTGCACCTGATCGTCGATCATCCCTGGCAGTAGCCACTGGCCGTTGGCATCGATTTCCACCGGTTCGTTATCGCCTTGAATGCTGGCGGCAATTTTCTCGATACGACCATTGGCGATCAGTACGTCGGCGTCGAATACCTGGCCCTCGTTGACCAGTCGGGCGTTGCGGATCAGCAGGCGGCTCATGGTTCAGAACTCGTTTTGCAGGGCTTTGTAGCCGCGCACCAGGTCGACGTTGGTGCGTGCCACATCCTCGGAAAACTCCGAGGCGCTGACACTCACCGGCGGGAAGTGCGACAAGTCGGTGTTGGGGCCGATACGCGTGGTAGAGGGCACGTAGAAAGCGGTGGGCAGGTCACGGCCGTCGACCACCGAGTTGTGGCGCACCACGCACCCATCGCCCACGGCGCAATTGAACAGCACGCTGTTGAAGCCAATAAACACGCGGTTGCCCACTGTACAGGGGCCGTGGACGATGGAGCGGTGAGCGATGGAGGTGAATTCGCCGATGGTCACCGCTGCGCCGGACTTGGAGTGGATGACCACGCCGTCCTGGATGTTGGAGTTGGCGCCGATGGTGATCGGGTCCATGGCGCCGCTGGCATCCACTTCGTCGGCGCGGATCACGGCGTAAGGGCCGACGAACACGTTCTCACCGATGATAACTTTGCCGCAGATGATCGCGGTCTTGTCGACGTAGGCCGATTCGGCAATCACCGGCAGGTCGCCGGAAGGATTTTTGCGGATCATGGCTGGCTCAGTGCGGCGCACAGGGTGTTGAGGTTGTATTCGAACAGCCCGATAAAGGTGCTGGCCGGGCCTTCTGCAGCGAGAGCGTCGGAGTACAGCGTGCCGCCGATCTGTGCGCCGCTTTCGTCAGCGATCTGCTTGAGCAGGCGTGAGTCCTTGATGTTTTCCATGAACACGGCTTTGACCTTGTCTTTGCGAATCTGGGTGATCAGCGCGGCAACTTCAGCGGCCGAAGGGTCACGTTCGGTGGACAAGCCCTGGGGCGCGAGGAACTGGATGCCATAGGCCTGGCCCAGGTAACCGAAGGCGTCATGGGAAGTGACGATGCGACGGTTTCCCGGTGGCAGGGCGCCGAACTTGGCCTTGGCCTCGTCCAGCAGGCTACGGATTTGCTTGAGGTAGGCCTGGCTGTTGCTCAGGTAGGCGGTCTTGTTGGCAGGGTCGGCGGCTACCAGCGCTTTGGTGATGTTGCTCACATAAATCTCGGCGTTGGCCAAGTTGTGCCAGGCGTGCGGGTCGGGAATGGTTTCGCCATCCTCGTCCATGGTGTGGGAAATCACGCCTTTGCTGGCGGTGACCACCGTTGCCTTGGTTTCGGTGCTGGTAACCAGGCGGTCCAGCCACGGCTCGAAACCGAGGCCGTTCTTGATGATGACCTTGGCCTTGAGCAGTGCCTTGGCGTCGTCCGGCGTGGGTTCATAGGTATGGGCGTCGGCGTCCGGGCCGACCATGTTGCTGATCTGGATATGCTCGCCACCGATCTGGTGGGTGATGTCATCGAGAATACTGAAGCTGGTGACCACTTGCAGTTTGTCGGCGGCGTGGGCCATCGAAAGCGGCAGCAGCAGACTGAACAGCACGAATAGAGCGCGCATCGGGAAACACCTCATTGGGATGTGAGCAAAGGCGGGCGGCGCAACAAACCGTGCACCGGACCGAACACCACGGACAACAAATACCCAGCGCCTGCCACCAGCACGATCGCCGGGCCGCTGGGCAGTGAGTAGTAGAACGACAGCAGCAGGCCCAACCACACCGACAGGCATCCCAGCAGCGCCGATACCGCGATCAGCACTGGCAGGCGTCGACTCCAGAAGCGTGAGGCGATGGCCGGCAACATCATCAAGCCGACCACCATCAACGCGCCGATGGCCTGGAAACCGATCACTAGGTTCAGCACCACCAGGGTCAGGAACACGCCATGGGCGAGGGGCCCGAGGCGGCTGACGGTTTGCAGGAACAGCGGGTCGAGGGTGTCCAGCAGCAGCGGTTTGTAGATCAGCGCCATGGCGATCAGGCTGAAACCCGAGACCCATAGCATGCCGGTCAGTGTGGTTTGATCCACGGCCAGGGCGGAGCCGAACAGCAGGTGCAGCAGGTCCAGACGCTTGCCGGCAAGGCCCAGGATCAGCACGCCGGCGGCCAAAGAGATGGGGTAGATGGCGGCGAGGCTGGCGTCTTCGCGCAGGCCGGTGCGGCGAGTGATCCACGCGGCCAGGCCGGCCATGCTCAGGCCCGCACCCAGGCCGCCGAGGGTCAGCGCGGGCAGGCTCAGCCCGGCGAACCAGAAACCCAGGGCTGCGCCGGGCAGGATGCCGTGGGCCACCGCATCACCGATCAGGCTCATGCGCCGCAGGATCAGAAACACTCCTAGCGGCGCGGTGCTGCAAGCCAGTACCAAACCGCCGATGAGTGCGCGGCGCATAAAGACGAACTCATGAAACGGCAGCCACAAGTGGGCAGTGAAGTGCATTCAGGCCACCTGCATCTGCGGTTGCGGGCGGATCAGCTCTTTGCTGGGGCCGAATACGCAGCCGGTGTTTTTGATCTGCAGTACGTGCTGGGTGTGGTGACGCACGGAGGCCAGGTCATGGCAGACGATCACCAGGGTGCGGCCTTCGTTGTGCCAAGCGTGGATGTGCTTCCAGCACAGCGCCTGACCGTCCTCATCGAGGGCTGCGTGAGGTTCGTCGAGCAGCAGGACGGATGCGTCGGCCAGGCTCATGCGTGCCAGCAGGGCGCGCTGCAATTCGCCTCCGGACAATGCCATCAACGGTCGGTGTTCCAAGCCAGTCAGGCACCAGTCTTCGAGTACCGCGTGCAGGCGTTGGCTGCGTTGTTGCGCGGTGTGTTGGGTGCCCCAGAAACCGGCAGCGACCAGCTCTTGCAGGCTGATGGGGAACTGGCGGTCCAAGTGTTGCTGCTGGGGCAGGAATGCCAGGCCGCCACGGCGTGGAACATCCACAATGACCTTTCCCGCCAGCGGCTTTTGCAGGCCGGCGATGACTTTGAGCAGGCTGCTCTTGCCTGTGCCATTGGCGCCGATGATGCCGGTGAGGCTGCCTTTTTCCAGGGTCAAATCCAGTGCCGGGGTGAGCGGTTGCCCAGGGGCACCCCAGCGCAAAGAGTTACAGGTGATCATGCAAAGTCTCTCGTCCAGCGGCTTTCAGCCACGGCATCGTGCGCGTGCAGGCTTTCGGCGTGGATCACTTTGAGGTGGAAGGCTTTGATGGCATCCGAGCGTTTCAAGGCGAGGTTCAGGCGGCGAGCGGCGTCTTCGCAGAACATCAGGTTCTGCCCGTTGGCCAGGGCGAAGGCTTGTTCGTCTGCGCGTTTCACCGCGGTTTGTACGGCGGTACCGAGCGCGGCTTCGGCAGCGTTGATCAAGTCGATTATCGGCAGGTCAGTACCTTGCAACTGAACGTGCAACTGCGCGCTGCTGCGTTGGCTATGGGGTGTGGCGACGATGCCGTTGGCACTGCCGAGCCAGGCCAGCAGCGCTTCGTGCTGCAACGGCGTGTTGGCGAAATCATCCACAAATTGCTGCTGAATCAACTGCCTGGCGAGTGCGGCGGAGCAAGGGCAGGTTGAGGAATAAGTAACGTCAATTTTTAGTTCCACGTGGAACATCTGGTTTTCCAGACGCGCTTCGATGCTCACCGGGTAGCTCTTCCAGCCGGCTAGCGGACTGACCAGGGCGGGTCGTTTAAGCAGCAACTGGGTGTTGATGCGCAAGTAAGCGTTCTTAGATAAACCTTCATGTGTGTCGAGAAAACGCTGCAGTACATTACGCAGCAGTGCAGGTGTCAGCGGGTGTTGATCGAGCATTTCCAGAGCCAGGTACAGGCGTGACATATGAATGCCACGGGCCGTGCCGTCGTCCAGGCTTACGCCCGCATCAGCGGTGGCGGCCAGGCGTTGACCGTCAATCAGGATCGGCAAGGCGATGCCGCACATACCCACCCAGTCGAGTGGCAAGGCTTGGCGTGAAGCCTGCGCGGCAATGTCCGGCAGAGTCAGCGCATTCATAAGCAGGTCCATCGTTGGAAATAATTCGACATGTTATAGTATAACAATACGAGCTACGATGAATTTTCTGCTCCAGCCTTTGTTCAGTCATATCGAGTAGGGACACTCCTTTATCTGCGGTATATGCCATGCACCGACGTCAGCTCCTCAACCTGCTGCTGGTCAGCCCCTTGTTTGCCTTGCCTTTGGGGGCTTACGCCACGCAGATTCGCAATGCACGCCTGTGGCGCTCAAACGACAAGCTGCGCCTGGTGTTCGACCTCAGCGGCCCGGTGCAATACAAGACCTTTTCCCTGGCCTCACCGGACCGCTTGATCATCGACTTGAGTGGCGCCGGTCTCAGCGGCGACTTTTCCCAATTGGCGTTGAAGAACAGTGGGATTATCTCGATCCGTTCCGGGCATTTCGGCAAGAGCGATACGCGCATCGTGCTGGACCTGGTCGAGCCCATGCAGCTCAACAGCTTCGTGCTGCCGCCCCAGGATGGCCAAGGCCATCGCCTGGTGTTGGATTTGACCAACGCGACCCGTGCGCCCCGTCAAATCGCCGCAGAGCCGGCACTCTTGGTGACGCCGGTAGACAAGGCGCATCCCAAGCGCGACATAATCGTGGTGGTCGACCCTGGCCATGGCGGCAAAGACCCAGGTGCCATTGGCTCCAAGGGCCAGCGCGAAAAAGATGTGGTGCTGTCGATTGCCCAGTTGTTGGCTAAACGCTTGAAGCGCGAAAAGGGTTTTGACGTAAAACTGGTGCGCAACGACGACTTCTTCGTGCCGCTGCGCAAGCGCGTGGACATCGCCCGTCAGCACAAGGCCGATATGTTTATTTCGGTACATGCCGACGCCGCGCCACGGCTGACCGCGTCGGGCGCTTCGGTGTATGCGTTGTCTGAAGGGGGCGCCACCTCCGCCACGGCCCGCTTCATGGCCCAACGCGAAAATGGCGCCGACTTGCTGGGCGCCACCACCTTGCTCAATCTGAAGGACAAGGACCCGATGCTGGCCGGGGTCATTCTCGACATGTCGATGAATGCGACCATCGCCTCCAGCCTGCAACTGGGCAGCTCGGTATTGGGCAGCCTGCAAAACATCACCAGCCTGCATCAGAAACGTGTGGAACAGGCCGGGTTCGCCGTGCTCAAGTCACCGGACGTGCCTTCGATCCTGGTGGAGACGGGTTTCATTTCCAACCCTCGGGATGCCCAGCGGCTGGTGACGGCGCGCCATCAACAGGCGGTGGCGGATGGCCTTTTCGAAGGACTCAAGCGTTACTTCCAGAAGAACCCACCCATGAACAGCTACATGGCCTGGGTGCAGGCGCAGAAAAACAGCCAGGTCTAACAGCCGGTCATTCGGCTGCAAGTGAACTTGGCGCTGGCGCCCCCTGAGCTGGAAAACCGGTTGATGGTGGTCCAGCCCACGCGCCGCGTGTAGCCAACCCACGCCTCGCCATCCGATGCCAACCCGGTAAAAAACGTCAGTTGCCCATAACGGCTGTTGGTCTGCGCCCAATAGCGTTTGCCGATCACTTCGAAACCGCGCAGATACGTAGTGCTGCCGACGGTTGCCACGCTATAGGCATTGCCCAACGGGTCCACACAAGCGAGCAGGTTGGCGCTGCGTGTGCAGTTGGCCAACAGGCTGGGTGCCTGGGCGCAGGCAGGCCCGGCGACTGCCAATAGCAGCGCGCACAGCAGGTATTTCATCGAGGTTCTCAACATAGGCAGGTGACCCAGCATTGCGCCCTTCGTCGCGGCGAGCAAGAGGGATTGGCTTATTTGTATTGTTATACTATAACATAAATGCACAGCCCGACCCGCGAACCGCTTCCATGACCGAACACGACCTTTTGGCCCAACCAGCGGCCGACTACATGAATGAGGCCCAGCAGCGCTTTTTCCGCGAACTGCTGCTGGCTCAGCGCGATGACCTGCAAGCCCGTATCGACGCAGAGTTCCAGGCGCTGCGCGAGCAGGAAACCAACAGCGATCTGGCGGATATCGGCAGTGCCGAAGAGCAACGCCAATGGCAACTGCGCCTGCTGGAGCGTGAAAAGAAGCTATTGGACAAGATCGACGACGCCTTGGAGCTGCTGGCTCGTGGCGAATACGGCTGGTGCCGTGAAACCGGCGAACCCATCGGCCTGCAACGCCTGCTGCTGCGTCCCACCGCCACCTTATGTATCGAAGCCAAAGAACGTGAAGAGCTGCGCGAACGCCATAGACGGGCAGTTTGACCGGCCAACCTTGATGAGGAATACCTGATGCCCAATCGTCTCCCTGTGACCGTGTTGTCCGGCTTTCTCGGTGCCGGTAAAAGCACGCTGCTCAACTATGTCCTGCGCAACCGCGACAACCTGCGGGTGGCGGTGATCGTCAACGACATGAGCGAAATCAACATCGACGGCAGCGAGGTGCAGCGTGATGTCACGCTCAATCGTTCGGAAGAAAAGCTGGTGGAGATGAGCAATGGCTGCATCTGCTGCACCTTGCGTGAAGACTTGCTTGAAGAGGTGGGAAAACTCGCCAAAGAAGGTCGTTTCGATTACCTGCTGATCGAATCCACCGGTATTTCCGAACCTTTGCCCGTGGCCGAAACCTTCACTTTTCGCGATGAAAACGAGCAAAGCCTGGCCGACATTGCACGCCTGGACACGATGGTCACTGTGGTCGACGGTATGAATTTCCTGCTCGACTACCAGGCCGCCGAAAGCCTGGCTTCACGGGGCGAAACCCTCGGTGAGGAGGATGAACGTTCCATCACCGACCTGTTGATCGAACAGATCGAATTCGCCGACGTCATCCTGATCAGCAAGATCGACCTGATCAGCAGCCGTGAGCGCGAAGAACTGATGGCCATCCTCGAGCGCCTCAACGCCCAGGCGGAAATCATCCCGATGGTTATGGGCGAAGTGCCGCTGAACAAAATCCTCAACACTGGCCGTTTCGACTTCGAACGCGCCGCCCAGGCCCCGGGCTGGTTGCAGGAATTGCGCGGTGAGCATGTGCCGGAAACCGAAGAATACGGCATAGCGTCCACGGCTTACCGTGCTCGCCGGCCGCTCCATCCACAGCGGTTTTTCGACTTTATCGACCGCCCCTGGGTCAACGGCAAGCTGTTGCGCTCCAAGGGTTTCTTCTGGTTGGCCAGCAAACATCAGGATGCGGGCAGTTGGTCCCAGGCGGGCGGGTTGATGCGCCATGGGTTTGCCGGGCGTTGGTGGCGCTTTGTGCCGAAAAGCCAGTGGCCTCAGGACGAAGAAAGCGTGGCGGCGATCATGGCTAACTGGCAGTTGAGCACGGGTGACTGCCGTCAGGAACTGGTGTTTATCGGGCAAAACATCGACTTTGCCCAGATGCGTACCGAGTTGGACGCCTGCTTGCTCACCGATGAAGAAATGGCCCTGGGTGTCGAAGGTTGGCGCCAGCTACCCGACCCGTTTGGCCCTTGGTACGAGCAGGTCGCCTGATGCTGGCCCCGGTCATTCCCCTACGCCCTGTCATCCGCCAAAGCTGTGGAGAAACGCCGCTGGCGCTGTCCGACATCCTCAATGATGGCGTCAACCTGGCGATCTGGCAGCGCCAATTGCCCCTGCATATCGCCGAGTTTGGCGCTTTGCTGGTGGCGCTCAATGAATCGTTGGCCGAGTCCTTGGTGGTCGAGTTGACTAGCGAAGACTCCGTGCCGAACTTGCAAGGTTTGGCGTCCAGCTGTCGCGATCTTGAAGGCTACGATGGGTTTATCGCCGATGTGACGTGGCTGGTCAGTGCATTCGCCTGCCTGCTGGGCGCCAAGCGCATCGGCGTACGCTTACGGCTGTTGGACAAGGCCATGTGCCCGCGTTTTCACGTCGATCACGTGCCGGTTCGGCTGATCACCACCTACGCCGGTATCGGTAGCCAATGGTTGCGCGAAGGCGTTATGGACCGGCGCACATTGAGCCAGGCGGATGCCGAGCCCACTGAGCGCATCGAGCAGATCCATTGCGGTGAAGTGGCGCTGCTTAAAGGCACGAAATGGCACGGCAATGAAGGACAAGGGCTGATCCACCGCTCGCCAGCGCTCAAGGCCGATGAGCGACGGTTGATCCTGACACTGGATTGGCTGGCATAACCGCGTAGGATCAAACGCTCTACACGGCCTGAACGATGCCTCTCATGTTGCAGAACATTCCTACCCACGTGATTGCAGGGCCCTTGGGCGCCGGCAAGACCAGCCTGATCAAGCACCTGCTTGCCCAGCGCCCGGCCAACGAGCGCTGGGCGGTGCTGATCAACGAGTTCGGCCAGATCGGCCTGGACGCAGCCCTACTCACACAAGACGATGACGGCATCGCCTTGGGCGAGGTGGCTGGCGGCTGTTTGTGCTGTGTGAACGGTGCACCGTTCCAGGTAGGGCTGGGCCGCTTGTTGCGTAAGGCTAAGCCGGACCGGTTGTTTATCGAGCCCTCAGGCTTGGGCCATCCGGCGCAATTGCTCAAGCAACTGCGGCACGCACCATGGCAAGACGTGCTCGCCGTGCAGCCGTGCGTGCTGGTACTCGATGCTCAGGCTTTGGCAGCGGGCAAGCCGTTGCCGCAGGCACAGCAGGAGGCGTTGACCAGCGCCGGCCTGCTGGTGCTGAACAAGGACGAGACGCTGACCGCGGCTCAACGTCAGGCGATTGAAGTGCAATTACCCGATTGCCCGCTCTATTGGACACGCCAGGCGCAACTGCCACTCGACCGGTTGCCCGGTTTGAAAGCACGGGCCCAAGTAGCGGTGGATAATTTCGGCGTGCCTGAAGCGGTGGGGCAAATGCCGGCGATCTGGAGCGACCCGGGGTTGCCGATCTGTCTGAGTCAGAGCCAGGAGGGCGGCTGGAGCATTGGCTGGCGCTGGCACCCAAGCCAGCGATTCGATGTCAGCCGTCTGCATCAGTGGCTATTCAGTTTGGGCTGGCGCCGTGCCAAATTGGTTATCCACAGCGTTGAGGGTTGGGTGTCTGCCAACGCTGTGGACAACAGCCCACTGCACTGGCAACCCAGCGCTTGGCGGCGCGATTCACGTGTTGAGTTGATCTTCAGCGCACCACAGGACGTGGCCGCATTGCAAAGCGCCCTGGCAGCCTGCCGTTACTGATGTTTCTTGCTAGCGTGGTCCTGGCGCCACTGGCTCAATTCGATGATCTCGGCGCTGGGCAGCGGCTCCTTGGTTTCGAACGGGTAGGGCGCCAGTTCGATCTGCGCGCTGTGGGCGCCGAATTGGGTGATGACCCCGGCATGCCGGGTTTCGCCGGTCACCGTGAACTCGAAATTATAGATGCGCGCCAGGCGTCGGCGGCCATTGGCATCCTTGACGAAACCGATGCGCTTGAGCGCCACGGCACCGTCAAGCAGCTCGATATCGAGCTTGGCGCAATGCTGCTTGACCCGCGCCAGCGCCCGTTCACGCAGGCCGTGGTTATGCCAAACCCAGGCGGCGCCGGTGGCCAGCAGCATCAAAACGAAGATGTTTCCCAGGGTCAGCATTCCATGAACTCCAACAAAGTGAGCGCAGCTTAACTGTGTCGCCGGTCTGTCGTACAGGCTGCGTTTAGTCGCATACTGCTCGGCCAGAAATTCAACGGTTTTACGGAAATCTCCCGCATGAAACGTACACCTCACCTGCTTGCGATCCAGTCTCATGTGGTCTTCGGCCACGCCGGAAACAGCGCCGCCGTGTTCCCCATGCAGCGGGTCGGGGTGAACGTCTGGCCGCTCAACACGGTGCAGTTCTCCAACCACACACAGTATGGACAGTGGGCGGGCGAAGTGCTGGCGCCGCAGCAAATTCCTGCGCTGGTGGAGGGTATTGCCGCGATTGGCGAGCTGGGCAACTGTGATGCGGTGCTGTCCGGTTACCTGGGCAGTGCCGACCAGGGCCGCGCCATCCTCAGCGGTGTGGCGCGCATCAAGGCGATCAACCCCAAGGCGCTGTACCTGTGCGACCCGGTGATGGGCCACCCGGAAAAGGGTTGCATCGTGCCGCAGGAGGTCAGCGATTTCCTTTTGGATGAAGCCGCCGCCATGGCGGACTTCCTGTGCCCCAACCAACTGGAGCTGGACAGTTTTGCCGGGCGCAAGCCGCAATCGCTGTTCGATTGCCTGGCGATGGCCAAGGCCTTGCTGGCGCGCGGACCCAAGGCGGTGTTGGTCAAGCACCTGGATTACCCAGGCAAACTGCCAGAAGGTTTTGAAATGCTGCTGGTGACAGCTGAGGGCAGTTGGCACTTGCGCCGGCCCCTGCTGGCGTTTCCGCGCCAGCCAGTGGGCGTGGGCGACCTGACGTCGGGCCTGTTTCTGGCGCGGGTGCTGTTGGGTGATAGCCTGGTGGCTGCCTTTGAATTCACCGCCGCGGCCGTGCATGAAGTGCTGCTGGAAACCCAGGCCTGCGCCAGTTATGAACTGGAACTGGTGCGGGCGCAGGACCGTATTGCCCACCCTCGTGTGCGCTTCGAAGCCATACCGATCAGCCTGTAATGACACAGAATCCAATGTGGGAGCGAGCAAGCCCGTTCCCACATTTTGATTGGGTTTACAAATTACGGCGCGTCGGCTTTGATTTCCCGGTAACGCTTTTCCAGTTCCTGACGAATCTGCCGACGCTGCTGAGCCTGCACAAAGCGGCGCTTGTCTTCGCTGTTCTGCGGCTGCAACGGCGGTACGGCGGCAGGTTTGCGCTGGTCGTCCACGGCCACCATGGTGAAGAAGCAGCTGTTGGTATGGCGCACCGAGCGTTCACGGATATTCTCGGTCACCACCTTGATGCCCACTTCCATCGACGTATTGCCGGTGTAGTTGACTGACGCCAGGAAGGTCACCAGCTCACCGACATGAATCGGCTCGCGAAAGATCACCTGATCTACTGACAGCGTGACCACATAACGACCGGCATAACGGCTGGCGCAGGCATAGGCCACTTCGTCGAGGTACTTGAGCAGCGTGCCGCCGTGCACATTGCCAGAGAAGTTGGCCATGTCAGGGGTCATCAGTACCGTCATCGACAGCTGGGCGTTTCCGGGTTCCATAGCACACTCACGGGTTGTAGGCATTGGTTGGGGGGAGGCACCTCTGCGGGTACTCAAAGTCTTTGCAGCGCCATCCCTAACGGGACGCCGTCAGGCGGCTTGCCGTCACGCGCGCAGCGATCTGTTTCCATATATTGCACCGGCTTTCCAGCAGAAGTCGCGGTGTTACCCTTCAAAAGCCCTTCTCAGGGCTTTTCTTACGATCAAGGCAGACTTTTCCGACGCTTCAAAGGCGCGGCCGGAAGTGGGAAAAGCGCCGGCACCCTCAAGGAGCCCCTCGCCATGCACGCCATCAGCTTTATCCAGGACTTGGCCGTGATCATGCTGGTGGCAGGGGTGGTCACCATCCTGTTTCACCGCTTCAAGCAGCCGGTGGTGTTGGGCTACATCGTCGCCGGCTTCATTATCGGCCCCCACACCCCGCCGTTTGGCCTGATCCACGATGAAGACACGATCAAGACCCTGGCGGAGTTGGGAGTCATCTTCCTGATGTTTTGCCTGGGCCTGGAATTCAGCCTGCGCAAGCTATTCAAAGTCGGGGCCACGGCGTTTATCGCGGCGTTCCTGGAAATCGTGCTGATGATCTGGATCGGCTACGAGATCGGCCGCTGGTTCGACTGGAGCACCATGGACTCGCTGTTCCTCGGCGCGATCCTGGCAATCTCCTCGACCACCATTATCGTCAAGGCTCTCAACGACCTGAAGATGAAAGACCAGCGGTTCGCCCAGCTGATTTTCGGTGTGCTGATTGTCGAGGACATCCTGGGTATCGGCATCATTGCCTTGCTGTCGAGCATCGCCGTGAGTGGCACGGTCAGCTCCGGCGAGGTGTTCTCCACAGTCGGCAAGCTCTCGCTGTTCATGATCGTTGCGTTGGTGATTGGTATTTTGCTGGTGCCGCGCCTGCTGGCTTATGTGGCCAAGTTTGAAAGCAACGAGATGCTGCTGATCACGGTATTGGGGCTGTGCTTTGGTTTCTGCCTGCTGGTGGTGAAGTTGGAATACAGCATGGTGCTCGGGGCCTTTTTGATCGGCGCGATCATGGCTGAATCCCGGCAGTTGATTAAGATCGAACGCCTGATCGAACCCGTTCGCGACATGTTCAGCGCGATTTTCTTCGTGGCGATTGGCTTGATGATCGACCCGCAGATCCTGTTGCAATACGCCTGGCCCATTGCGGTGATCACCGTGGCCGTGGTGCTGGGCAAGATGCTGTCTTGCGGGCTAGGTGCGTTTATCGCCGGCAATGATGGTCGCACCTCGCTGCGGGTGGGTATGGGGCTGTCACAAATTGGCGAGTTTTCTTTCATCATCGCGGCGCTGGGGATGACCCTGCAGGTCACCAGCGACTTTCTGTATCCCGTGGCGGTGGCCGTTTCGGCGATCACCACGCTGCTGACGCCCTACCTGATTCGCGGGGCCGACCCGCTATCATTGAAGATCGCCGCACTGATGCCCACGCGAATGAGCCGAGTGTTCGGCATGTATGGAGAATGGTTGCGCAGCATTCAGCCCCAGGGCGAGGGGGCGATGTTGGCCGCGATGATCCGCAAGATCATCCTGCAAGTCGGGGTAAACCTGGCATTGGTGATCGCAATCTTCTTTGCCGGCAGCTTTTTCGCAGGGCGCATCGGTGGGTATCTGGAAGGCTGGGTCAGCGATCAAAGCTGGCAGAAGGCGTTGATCTGGGGCGGGGCGCTGCTAGTGTCGTTGCCGTTTCTGATTGCGGCGTATCGCAAGCTCAAGGCGCTGTCGATGCTGCTGGCGGAGATGAGCGTGAAGCCAGAGATGGCCGGGCGTCATACCCAGCGTGTGCGAAGGGTGATTGCGGAGCTGATCCCCCTCTTGTCGCTGCTGGTGATCTTCCTGCTATTGGCAGCCTTGTCGGCCAGTATTCTGCCGACCAACAAGTTGCTGGTGTTGATTGCCGTGGTCACGGCGGCGGTGGCTGCAGTGCTCTGGCGCTGGTTTATCCGTGTGCATACGCGGATGCAGGTTGCGTTGCTGGAGACGCTGGATAACCACAAGGATACGGAACACTGACTGGCGTTGGCGGGGGCTGCTTTGCAGCCCAGCGGGAGCAAGCTCCCTCGCCACAAAAGCCGGTTGCCAGAGGTCAGGGGACTCAGCTTTCCAGCCAGACGTCCCGTGCCCAGTGCCACACCGATTCCCAGGTTTCTTCAGTAACCAGTTCTTCCTCACCGGACCACAGCACGACGGTGCCGTCTTCTTCGACGCAATAGTAGTCGTCGCCGTCCTGGCAGATAGGGATCAGGCTGCGATCAACACCGGCATCCCAGGCGTTGGCGGCAACGTCTGGCAGGTAAGTGTGGGACTGTGGGTCGGTGACGGTCACCGGCTCCAGGCTGCCGTAGACCACGTCACTGACGGTCAGCAAGAATTCACGGAAGACAAAGGGGATGTCGATGAACAGTTGTTCCTCGATTTCCACCAGCAGGTCTTCGTCAGGCAGCTCCAAAGGCACCGGGACCGGTTCGTTGGCTTCACGCAGTTGTTCGATGATTTCTTCCACGGCCGGGATCCTCTTGCTAGATGGCGCGGTTTATAGGGGCGTTTTATACAGTAGCTCGCTATAAGTGCAACCGTGAAATAGAAAACCCCGGACATGTCCGGGGTTTTTGTTACCGCTTGCTCAAACGAGCAGGTATTAGCCGTTCTGGCGGATACCGGCGACCAGCCATGGCTGGTCGTCGCCCTGGGCGCGTTCCATATTCCAGCTTTCGCTGAACACTTCGCCCTGGTCGAAGCGCGAGGACTTCGACACGCCGCTGAAGGTCAGGGTGGCGATAGTCTTGTCGGCACGATCATCCACGCCATCGAGCTGTACGCGCAGGTCGTCGATGTAGGTCGACTGGAAGGCGTCACCGATCTCGGCACGTTCGCGCTTGAGGAACTCCAGCAACTGCGGGGTCACGAACTCGGAGATCTTGTCCATTTCGTTGGCGTCCCAGTGCTGTTGCAGGGACTGGAAGTGGCTGCGGGCCGCTTCGACGAAACGCTCTTCGTTGAACCAAGCCGGTGCGTTGATCACCGGACGGGCGGCAGGGGCTGCCGAACCACCGAATATCGAACCCATGGCAGGCTTCTGTTCGAACGCTTCACGCTGCATCGGCGCGCCGGCTGGAGCCAGGTGCTCCTGCTGCTTGCGGCGACGGGCGGCGATAAAGCGGAAGACCAAAAAGGCGATGACGCCCATGATCAGGATGTCGAAGATCTGCATGCCCTGGAAGCCGTCGCCCATGAACATGGACGCAAGCAGGCCACCGGCGGCGATGCCGGCCAGTGGGCCCAGCCAACGCGAAGCACCGCCGGCCTTGGCAGCAGCGCCAGCGGCACCGGCTGCGCCTGCAGTAGCCGCAGCACCGCCGGCACCGGCGGATGGAGCCATTTGGCTGGTCTGGTGAGTCGGTGCCGCGCCCGAGCTTTTGCCGCCACCGAAGCGTTTGGCGTTGGCGTCGAGGCTCATCGTCAGGCCGATGCACAACGCCATGGCGATGCTAAGAAAACGTTTCATATAGGGAATTCCCATTTGTGGATTGCACGCGCGCCATGTTGCACAGGTGTCGTGGCAGAGGCTAGCGGCATAATGTTTCGGGCTTTTGCGTAAGACCAAATCCGAAGGGTCTGTAGGACCAATTACAGATATTGGCCCGCACGCCTCTAAAACAAGGCTGGGCCAATAATCTTCATGTTACGCAGTGTTTCATGATGGTGGGCTTATTGTGGCCAGAGATTGCTCCCGCTGGGCTGCGCAGCAGCCCCAAAAAACGGGCGCGCTGCGCACGCCAGCGGAAGCAATCTATGGTCACAGGTGATCAGCTCAGACCGCTTCGAGCTTGGCGTAACCCATCATCAGCCACTTGCTGCCCTCGGCGAAGTTCACCTGCACCCGCGCCTGGGCGCCTGCGCCTTCGAAGTTGAGGATCACGCCTTCGCCGAAGATCGCATGCTTGACCTGCTGGCCCAGGCTGAACGGGGTTTCCGGTATTTCGGAACCGGCAAACATGCTGCTGGAGTTCTGTTGCTGGCCACCGCCGAACGGGCGGCTGACGCTGTTGGACAAGCGTACTTCCTGGATCAGCCCCTTCGGCACCTCACGTACGAAGCGCGACACCTTGTTGTAGGTTTCGCTGCCGTACAGGCGTCGGGTCTCGGCGTAGGTCATCACCAGGTTCTGCATCGCCCGGGTGATGCCCACGTAGGCCAGGCGGCGTTCTTCTTCAAGGCGGCCGGGCTCTTCCAGGCTCATCTTGTGAGGGAACAGGCCTTCTTCCATGCCCACCAGGAACACATAAGGGAATTCCAGGCCTTTGGCGCTGTGCAAGGTCATCAGCTGGATACTGTCTTCATGCTCGTCGGCCTGGGTATCGCCGGCTTCCAGCGAGGCGTGGCCCAGGAAGGCGGCGAGCGGCGTCAGCTCTTCGTCGTCCTCGGTGTTTTCGAACGCGCGGGCGGCGCTGACCAGTTCCTCAAGGTTTTCTACCCGGGCCTGGCCTTTCTCGCCTTTTTCCGCTTCGTGATAGGCGATCAGCCCGGACTGCTCGATCACGGTCTGAGTCATCAGGTGCAGCGGCATCTCTGCGCACTTGGCGGCCAGGTTCTCGATCAGCTCGACAAACACCCCCAACGCCCCCGCCGCACGGCCAGTCAGGCCTTTGTTGGCGATCAGCAAGCGCATGGCTTCCCACATCGACACATCGGCATGGCGCGCATGGTCGCGGATCGCTTCGACGGTTTTCTCGCCAATGCCACGCGCCGGGATGTTGATCACCCGCTCCAGCGCTGCATCGTTACCCCGGCCTTCAAGCAAACGCAGGTAGGCCATGGCGTTCTTGATTTCGGCGCGCTCGAAGAAGCGCTGGCCGCCATAGATGCGGTACGGGATGCGTTCGCGCAGCAAGGCCTCTTCCAGCACCCGCGATTGGGCGTTGGAACGGTACAGAATCGCGATATCGCTGCGGGCCAGGCCGGTTTTCAGTGCGCTTTCGATGGTTTCGACCACGTAGCGCGCTTCATCGTGCTCATTGAACGCCGCGTACAGGTTGATCGCCTCGCCTTCGCCGCCGTCGGTCCACAGCTCTTTGCCCAGGCGCCCGGTGTTGTTGGCGATCAAGGCGTTGGCCGCCTTGAGGATCCCGGCGGTGGAGCGGTAATTCTGCTCCAGGCGGATGGTCACCGCGTCCGGGAAGTCTTCGGAATACTGGTAGATGTTCTCGATTTTCGCGCCACGCCAGCCGTAGATCGACTGGTCGTCATCGCCCACCACCATCAGGCTGTCACCGCCCTTGGCCAGTAGACGCAACCAGGCGTACTGCACGGCGTTGGTGTCCTGGAACTCGTCCACCAGGATATGGCGGAAGCGTTTCTGGTAATGGGCCAGCAAACCGGGGTTGTCGCGCCACAGGTCGAGGGCACGCAGCAGCAGTTCGGAGAAGTCGATGACGCCAGCGCGCACGCAGGCCGCTTCATAGGCCTCATAAATGCTGCGCATGGTGGCCAGGAACAGGTCGCCGCTGGCTTGGATATGTTGCGGGCGCAGGCCCTCGTCTTTCTGGCCGTTGATAAACCACTGTGCCTGGCGCGCCGGCCAGCGTTGTTCGTCCAGGCCCAGTTCGCGGATCACGCGCTTGACCAGGCGTTGCTGGTCGTCGCTGTCGAGAATCTGGAAGGTCTGGCTCAGGCCGGCTTCCTGCCAATGCGCCCGCAACAGGCGGTGCGCCAGGCCGTGGAAGGTGCCCACCCACATGCCCGCCGGGCTGATGCCCATCAACTGCTCGATGCGATGACGCATCTCGGCAGCGGCCTTGTTGGTGAAGGTCACCGACAGGATGGAATGCGGGGACGCGTTTTCGACCTGGATCAACCAGGCGATACGGTGCACCAGCACTCGGGTTTTACCGGAGCCAGCACCGGCCAGGACCAACTGACGGCCAACGGGGGCCGCTACGGCCTGGCGTTGGGCATCGTTGAGAGAGTTCAGCAAAAGAGAGAGATCATCGCGCATCGACGCATTCTATGGGCCTTGGGGGGCCTGGGCAAATCCCAATGCCGGATGGTCGATGCAAAACGCCTGCAAGCTATCGACGGGCGAACATTCTGACGGGGGTGATGACCGGTTGGTCATCGCCCGCAGCCCATGCCGTGTCTTGCTCAAGCGGTCTGGGCCAAAGGTTTGCGGCCTATCGCAGCAGGTTTTTTATGACTTGTAGCAGTTTGGCCCAGGCGCTTGCTTGTGTATGCTCCGTCGACGTTTCGGGCTCACCATTATAAGAACACCGCCTATGACCCTTAGCACCGACCTGTTTGGCCCCTCGCCGGCCCCGGCACAGGTCATCCGTAAACACTATGCAACCGAAATCGCGGTTGAGCGCACGCGCCTGCTCTATCAGGGCTCGTTGCTGCCGACGCTGCTGATGCTGGTCAACGGCCTGGTCTGCGCCTGGTTACTGTGGAACCCCAATCAGTACCTGCTGGACAGCGTCTGGCTGCTCTGGTTGCTCGCCCTGGTGGCGATGCGCGTGATTCAAGTGGCGGCCTTTGATTCGGCCATGCCCAGCCGGCAGGCCCAGCCCGTGTGGCGCCGTATGTTCATGCTCGGCTCGGCGGTCAGTGGCCTGACCCTCTCGGTTGCGGCTATTGCCCTGGTGCCCACGGACAGCTTCATGCATCAGGCTTGGGTGTTTGGCCTGATTGGCGCCGCCACCTTGTCGGCCAGCGTGGCCTATGCCGTGAGCTTTTGGGCCTACCTGTCGTTTGCCTTGCCGTGCCTGGTGCCGGCCATCGTCTACCTGTTCTGGAATGGCACACCGCAGCAACAAGGCTGGGGCGTGCTCGGGCTGATCCTGCTGGCGTCCCTGAGCCTGGTCGCGTGGCAGGTCAACCGCCTGATCCAGCGCGGGTTGTTGCGCCGTTTCCAGAACCAGGCCCTGATCGAGCATTTACAGCAGGCGCAGCAACGCAGTGAGCAGTTGAACCAGGACCTGGTGCGCGAAGTCGAGCAGCGCCGCGAGGTGGAGCAGAACTTGCGTGAAGCCCAGGTCGGTCTGCAAGATCGTGTGGCGCAACGCAGCCAGCAATTGGATGCTGCCAGCCTCGCCTTGAGTAAAAGCGAAGCGCGCCTGGCTATGGCCCTGCAAGCCAGTGAACTGGGCCTGTGGGACTGGAACCTGCAAACCGACGAGGTCCACCACACGCAACTCAAGGAGTTGTTTGGCCTGGAGCCCGAATACGTCACGGCGATGCTCAGCCACCTCAAACCGCGCCTGCACCCCGACGATCTGCCACTGCTCAAGCACGCACTGGTAGAGCATCTCAAAGGCCGCAGCGAGGACTATCAGGTGGAGTACCGGATACGTCATGGCGATGGGCATTGGGTGTGGATCGAAGACCGCGGGCGCGCCGTGGAGCGCACACCCAGTGGCCGCGTCGTCCGTATGCTGGGCACGCGCCGCGACATCAGCGCCGGCAAGGCGGTGGAGGAGCAGCAACGCCTGGCTTCGACGGTGTTCGAGGCGGCCAGCGAAGGCATTGTGATCCTCGACCCGAACTACGCGCTGATCGCCGTGAACCAGGCGTTCAGCCGCGTCACCGGTTTCGACATCGACGACATGCTTGGCCGCAACGTCGTGGAACTGCCCAGCAGTCGCGATGCGCGGCGCCACTTCCCGCTGATCCGCCAGGCATTGCTCAGCCACGGCACCTGGCAGGGCGAATTGGTGGAGACGCGCAAGAACGGCGAACTGTACCCGCAATGGCTACAGCTGAATGTGGTGCGTGATGTACGGGGGAACGTCAGTCATATCGTAGGATTCTTCGCCGATCTGTCCGCCCGGCGCGAGTCGGAAGAGCGCATGCGCTACCTCACCCACTACGACGAGTTGACCGGCCTGGCCAACCGCTCGCTGTTTCGCGAACGGCTGCGCGAAGCTCACCAGCGGGTGCGCCAAGGCGGTCGCAGCCTCGCGCTGCTGCATATCAACCTCGACCGCTTCAAATTGCTCAATGACAGCCTGGGCCATGAAGTGGCCGACCAACTGCTGCAGAAAATGGCGCGGCGCTTGATCAACGCGCTGCCGGAGGCCGACACCATTGCGCGCCTGTCCGGTGATGAGTTCGCCGTACTGTTTGACGCCTATGGCAACTTATCCAGCCTGGCGCGGGTGGCGACCCGGTTGCTGGCGAAGCTGCGCGTGCCGGTGAACGTGGAGGGCCATGAGCTGGTGGTAAGCGCCTCTATGGGCGTCAGCCTGCTGCCTGATAACGCACGGGAGATTTCTGCACTGGTCAGCCAGGCGAATATGGCGATGCAGCACGCCAAGCATTTGGGCGGGAATAATTTCCAGTTCTTCACCGACAGCCTGCAAGCCAGCACCCTGGAGCGTTTGCAGCTGGAAAACCACCTGCGCAAAGCCATCGACGAGCGTCAGCTCACGGTGTTTTACCAACCCAAGCTGTGCCTGGTCACTGGCAAGCTGAAGGCTGCCGAGGCGTTGGTCCGCTGGGAGCATCCGCAATGGGGCATGGTGCCGCCGAGTGACTTTATCGGTTTGGCGGAAGAAACCGGCTTGATCGTGCCGTTGGGCGAATTTGTGCTGCGCCAGGCCTGCTGGCAGGCCTGCGAATGGCAGCGTCAGGGGCTGGCGCCGATTCGCGTGTCGGTCAACCTGTCGGTGCATCAGCTGCGCCAGGGCAAGCTGGTCAGCCTGGTGCGCCAAGTGCTGGAGGAAACCGCACTGGACCCGCAGTACCTGGAGCTGGAACTGACCGAAAGCCAGTTGCTCGACAGCGTTGAACACATCATCGCCACCTTCCAGCAATTGCGCGACCTGGGGGTGAAGCTGGCCATCGACGACTTTGGCACCGGTTATTCGTCCCTCAGCTACCTCAAGCGTATCCCGGTGGACTACGTAAAAATCGACCAGGCCTTTATCCGGGGGCTTGGCCAGGGGCGCGAGGATGCGGCCATCACCCGTGCGATCATCGCCATGGCCCACGGGTTGGCGCTCAAGGTAGTGGCCGAAGGAGTGGAGGATCAGCAGCAGCTGGATTTCCTGCGCGGTGAGCAGTGTGACGAGGTACAGGGTTACCTGATCAGCCCGCCCATGAGGGCCGAAGGGCTGGCGGATTTGTTACGCAAAAACGCAGATTTTTCTTAACGCAGCGTAGGCCGCCTTTATGGCTACATAGCGGCTGCCCGCTGAATCAGAGGGGAGCAGGGCGATTTAGTGATGCATCGAACGGGCAAAACGACAATTCTTGTAGTATAACTACAAGCTTGCTACATCCCTGGCGCCTGCCAATAACAAGAGTCCTGCCCTTTGAACCTGTTGCAACATATCGCCCAGTCGCGCCACCTGTTACGCAAATCGGAACTCAAGGTTGCCGATCATGTGCTGCTTGACCCTGCGGCTGTGATGCACAGTTCCATGGCCGACCTGGCCCACAGCGTGGGCATCAGCGAGCCGACCATCGTGCGCTTCTGCCGCGCCATTGGTTGCTCCGGCTTTCAGGACCTCAAGCTCAAGCTGGCGCAAAGCCTGGCTGCCGGTGCGAGCTTCGGCCAGTTTGCAATCCATGAAGACGACTCCGTCGCCGACTACAGCCTGAAAATCTTCGACACCACCTTGCACACCTTGATGGAAGTGCGTGAGAAGCTCGACCCGGTGGAGCTGCAAAAGGCCGTGACCGCAATGTCCCAGGCCCAGCGCGTCGAGTTCTACGGCTTCGGTGCGTCCGGCGCGGTGGCGGCCGATGCCCAGCACAAGTTCTTCCGCCTGCTGCTGACCGCCGCGGCCTACAGCGACCCGCACATGCAGGCGATGTCGGCGGTGACCTTGAAGCCCACTGACGTGGCCATCTGCATTTCCCAATCAGGTCGTTCCAAAGACCTGCTGATCACCGCCAACCTGGTGCGTGAGAGCGGCGCGTCGTTGATTACCCTGTGCCCGAGCCAGACGCCATTGGCGGAGTTGTCCACGGTGAACCTGGCGATCGACGTGCATGAAGACACCGAAATCTACACGCCGCTGACCTCGCGCATTGCCCACCTGGTGGTCATCGACGTGTTGGCGATGGGCGTGGCCATGGCCCGTGGCCCGAGCCTGGTCAACCACCTCAAGAGCGTGAAGCGCAGCTTGCGCAGCCTTCGCCTCTCGCCAAAATCCGTCAAAGCCCTCGACGACTAAGCCCAGGCCATACTCGGTCAAAGTGTGGGAGCTGGCTTGCTGTGGCGAGGGAGCTTGCTCCCGCTGACTGCGCAGCAGTCTCCGGCTTTTTGGGGGCGCTTCGCACCCCAGCGCAAGCAAGCTTGCTCGCCACAGCGAACCAGCTCCCACAGGGAGTTTGCGTCAATTTCGCAAGATTCATCATCCTGTAATCCCCGCGCCGCCAAACCGTCATCCCCCAAGCCCATCCTGTACTCCCCGTACTCGCATTGGGAGACTCCAAATGACCCGGCCCTACGAAGACAGCAACAGCACCGTCAAGACCCGTCGTCAGCAGGAAGACCAGCGCCGCATGGCGTTCCGTCGCGCCATCGAAGACCGTTGCGAGGAGCGCCAGTTGCTCCAGAGCATCAGTGACTACCCGGAACTGCATTGGCAGGCACCCGTGGCTGCCCAGCGAAACGCTCAGCCAGCGCGCTGATCTGCACCCGTTCGCTGCGAATAAAGCCCAGGAACGCATGGGCCACCGGTGACAGGCGTTTAGCTTTGGCCTGTACCAGGCACCAACTGCGGTACAGCGGCAGTTCTTCCACCGGCAGCTCCTTGAGCCCGCCGGTGGCCAGCTCCAGGTTCAAGGCGTGGCGCGTCAGCAATGCCACGCCCAACCCTGCACTCACACATTCACGCTGCGCCTCGGCCGAGGCCACTTCCACCGTCTGGGTGAAGTGCACGCGTTTTTCCTTGAAGTATTCCTCGCAGGCCAGTCGCGTGCCAGAGCCCGGCTCGCGGATGAGCAGGGTATAAGGCTCCAGGTCCTGCAAGCGCAGTGGCCCTTGCAGGCTCAACGGATGATCTGGCAGCGCCACGGCGACAATCGGATTGTTGAGAAACGGCAGGAATTCCAGGCCCATGTCCTGGGGCACCATGGACATGATCACCAGGTCGTCGCGGTTGTCCGAGAGTCGGCGGATCACCTGGGCACGGTTGACCACCGTGAGCTGCAATTGCACTTCCGGATGCTGGCGCTTGAAGGCGGCGAACAGGTGCGGCACGAAATACTTGGCGCTGGACTCCACCGCCAGTTTCAGTTGGCCTTGCAGTGAACCCTGCATGTCCGACAGCTGCATATCGAGGTTTTCCAGGCGCCCGAAGATGTCGCGGCTGGCCCGTTGCAAAGCTTCGGCGGCCTCGGTCATGTAGAGTTTTTTGCCGACATAGTCGAACAGCGGTTGGCCGATCAGTTCTTCCAGCTGGCGAATTTGCAGGCTGACCGCCGGTTGGGTGAGGGACATTTCCTCGGCAGCACGGCTGTAGGAACGCAAATCACACACTTCATTGAAGATCTGCAATTGACGCAATGTCATACGCATCAATGACTTACGCATTTTATAAAGCCTCGGCCCCTTGGTGTTCCGGCCAACTATAAGTCTTTACTTATACACAACCCAATAATTATTGATTTTTGTTAATTCTCCTGTGCGCATAGTGTGTGTCTCGCGACTGTCATGAAACATTTGGTCACGCGCCGGCCCGGCTGCAACGGGTCGAAGCACGCAAATCGGCTCAAGGGAATTTCCAAGTGATAAAAAAGATCCTGATCGCCAACCGTGGTGAAATTGCCGTACGAATCGTGCGTGCCTGCGCCGAGATGGGCATTCGCTCGGTCGCGGTTTATTCGGACGCCGACCGCCATGCGTTGCACGTCAAGCGTGCCGACGAAGCCCACAGCATCGGTGCCGAGCCACTGGCCGGTTACTTGAACCCGCGCAAGCTGGTGAACCTGGCGGTGGAAACCGGCTGCGATGCGCTGCACCCCGGCTACGGCTTCCTGTCGGAAAACGCCGAATTGGCAGATATCTGTGCCGAGCGCGGCATCAAGTTCATCGGCCCCTCGGCAGAAGTGATTCGCCGCATGGGCGACAAGACCGAAGCGCGCCGCAGCATGATCAAGGCCGGTGTGCCGGTCACGCCGGGCACCGAAGGCAACGTTGCCGACATCCACGAAGCCCTCACTGAAGGCGACCGTATCGGTTACCCGGTGATGCTCAAGGCCACCTCCGGTGGTGGCGGCCGTGGCATTCGTCGTTGCAACAGTCGCGAAGAACTTGAACAAGCCTTTCCCCGCGTGATTTCCGAAGCCACCAAGGCCTTCGGTTCGGCGGAAGTGTTCTTGGAAAAATGCATCGTCAATCCCAAGCACATCGAGGCGCAGATCCTCGGCGACAGCTTTGGCAACGTGGTGCACCTGTTCGAGCGTGACTGCTCGATCCAGCGTCGCAACCAGAAGCTGATCGAAATCGCCCCCAGCCCGCAACTGACCCCGGAACAGCGCGCCTACATCGGCGATCTGTCGGTGCGCGCCGCCAAGGCCGTGGGCTACGAGAACGCCGGCACCGTGGAGTTCCTGCTCGCCGAGGGCGAGGTGTACTTCATGGAGATGAACACGCGGGTGCAGGTGGAACACACCATCACCGAAGAAATCACCGGCATCGATATCGTTCGCGAGCAAATCCGCATCGCCTCCGGCCTGCCGTTGTCGGTCAAGCAGGAAGATATCCAGCACCGTGGTTTCGCGTTGCAGTTTCGTATCAACGCTGAAGACCCGAAGAACAACTTCCTCCCAAGCTTCGGCAAGATCACCCGTTACTACGCCCCTGGCGGCCCCGGCGTGCGTACCGACACGGCGATCTACACCGGCTACACCATCCCGCCGTTCTATGACTCCATGTGCCTGAAACTGGTGGTGTGGGCGTTGACCTGGGAAGAAGCCATGGACCGCGGCCTGCGTGCCCTGGACGACATGCGCCTGCAAGGCGTGAAGACCACTGCCGCCTATTATCAGGAAATCCTGCGCAACCCGGAATTCCGTAGCGGCCAGTTCAATACAAGCTTTGTGGAAAGCCACCCTGAGCTGACCAACTACTCGATCAAGCGCAAACCCGAAGAGCTGGCCCTGGCCATCGCCGCCGCCATCGCCGCCCACGCAGGCCTGTGAGGAATATAACAATGAGCAAGAAGATCTTCGTAACCGACACCATCCTGCGCGACGCCCACCAATCGTTGCTGGCCACCCGCATGCGCACCGACGACATGCTGCCGATCTGCGACAAGCTCGACAAAGTTGGCTACTGGTCCCTGGAAGTCTGGGGCGGCGCGACCTTCGACGCCTGTGTGCGCTTCCTCAAGGAGGACCCGTGGGAGCGCCTGCGCCAACTGCGTGCCGCACTGCCCAATACGCGCCTGCAAATGCTGCTGCGCGGCCAGAACCTGCTGGGCTACCGCCATTACAGCGACGACGTGGTCAAAGCCTTCGTGGCCAAGGCGGCGGTCAACGGTATCGACGTGTTCCGCATTTTCGATGCAATGAACGACGTGCGTAACCTGCGCGTGGCCATTGAAGCGGTGAAAGCCGCTGGCAAACATGCACAAGGCACTATCGCCTACACCACCAGCCCAGTGCATACCGTGGAAGCGTTCGTGGCCCAGGCCAAGCAATTGGAAGCCATGGGCTGCGACTCCATCGCGATCAAGGACATGGCCGGCCTGCTCACGCCCTACGCCACTGGCGAACTGGTCAAGGCACTCAAAGCCGAGCAGAACCTGCCGATCTTTATCCATTCACACGACACCGCCGGCCTGGCCGCGATGTGCCAACTCAAGGCCATCGAAAACGGTGCCGACCACATCGATACGGCCATCTCCAGCTTTGCCTGGGGCACCAGCCATCCGGGCACCGAGTCGATGGTCGCAGCCCTTAAAGGCAGCGAGTTCGACACCGGCCTCGACCTGGAACTGCTGCAAGAGATCGGCCTGTACTTCTACGCCGTGCGCAAGAAGTACCACCAGTTCGAGAGCGAATTCACCGCCGTCGACACCCGTGTGCAAGTCAACCAGGTGCCGGGCGGGATGATCTCCAACCTGGCCAACCAGCTCAAAGAGCAGGGCGCTCTGAACCGCATGAGCGAAGTGCTGGCCGAGATTCCACGAGTGCGTGAAGACCTCGGCTTCCCGCCACTGGTAACGCCGACCTCGCAGATCGTTGGCACCCAGGCGTTCTTCAACGTATTGGCCGGCGAGCGCTACAAAACCATCACCAACGAAGTGAAGCTCTACCTGCAAGGCGGTTACGGCAAGGCGCCGGGCACGGTGAACGAAAAACTGCGCCGCCAGGCCATCGGCAGCGAAGACGTGATCGACGTGCGCCCGGCGGATTTGCTCAAGCCGGAAATGACCAAGCTGCGCGGCGAAATCGGCGCATTGGCCAAGTCCGAAGAAGACGTGCTGACCTACGCCATGTTCCCGGACATCGGGCGCAAGTTCCTCGAAGAACGCGACGCCGGCACCCTGGCCCCTGAAGTGTTGTTGCCGATCCCGGAAACGGGCGGCGTGGCCCGTGCTGGCGGTGAAGGTGTACCGACCGAATTCGTTATCGACGTGCACGGCGAAAGCTACCGTGTGGATATCACCGGTGTCGGTGTAAAGGCCGAAGGCAAGCGTCACTTCTACCTGTCCATCGACGGCATGCCGGAAGAAGTGGTGTTCGAGCCGCTAAACGAATTTGTCAGCAGCGGCGGCAGCAAGCGCAAGCACGCGACCGAACCGGGCCATGTCAGCACGGCGATGCCGGGCAATATCGTCGATGTGCTGGTCAAGGTCGGCGACGTGGTCAAGGCCGGCCAGGCCGTGTTGATTACCGAAGCCATGAAGATGGAGACCGAAGTGCAGGCAGCGATTGCCGGCAAGGTCGCCGCTGTTCATGTGGCCAAGGGCGACCGGGTGAACCCTGGGGAAATCCTGATCGAGATCGAAGGCTGATTACTCAGCCTTCCAACTACCGCTTTAACCTCGGGGGGGCATGTGCCCCCTTTTTTTTGCTGATTTTTTGACCATCAGGCGGTGATTGCCGGGCTCTCCTTGCGTTTGAATTCGACAAAAATGCCCTTCGGGGTGTAGATCAATTCAGGTTCCAGGGTGGTCAGGTTACTGCTGATGGCGCCGAACCTCCCATCAATGGTGGTCGCTTTGGCGATGGGTAGCTGGCGCTTGAGCAACTCGTCGCTCTCTGGCTGTACGTCAAGGTGCAGGGTGGGGTTCCCCAACGTTAATGTGTTGCCGACGTTCAGCACGGAGTGCTGTTGATCCACGCCGATTTTGAAATTCACGCTCGATCCTGGTTTCAGATTCAGATCGTTGGTGATCCTTGTCCGCGCCGTAATCGCGGGGTCGAGCAGCAGGGTGCCGGCTACGTTAAGATTGTCGACGTTACCGCCGGAATAGCTCGCGCCCGGCTCGATATCCATTGTGCCCTTGATCCCACTACGGTTGATCAACGTCGCGTCGCTGTACACCTTGCCTTGTCGGTTGGCGTGCAGTGCACCGGTCAGCTCCCAGGAGCCTTTGCCGACCCACAGATGCTGCATTCTTGTCGCCCCTTCAAAAGTCCCTCCTTCAGCGTCGTCGAGAATCACCTGATTGGTGCCACTGCCCCCATCCACTTCGCCGTTGAAACGGCTGCCTTTCTTGATAATCAACAGATCGTCACCGCCTCCCATGTCGAGGGCTACGCCGTTGCCGCCGGTGATAACGCCCTGATTGGTCACTTCATCGGCTTTATTTCCGTCCAGCTTCACACCCGTGCCTGTTGCACCGGTGATGACCCCTCGGTTATCCAGCCAGACGGAGGTGAGCCCGGAGCTGACCAAGCCATGAACAGGCGCCTTGATCTGTACATCCGGGCTGTTGACGATTTCAACGGCTGTCATGAGGTGGGGGTTAGCCAGATTGGCGTCGCTTTGGGTCAGTTTGGCCAAGTGGTCGATATTCATACCGTGACTGCTCGCTGAGCCTGGGGTAGTCATGAGTTTGATGGTATGGGTATTGAGCAAGCCATTGGACGGTTGGCTATGGGCAGTCTTGAGCTCGCCAGACAACGCTGGCGGGTGTGCAGGTGGCTCTGCTGGTGTGGCCGGGGTGACGGCAGCGGCGAGGGACTGGGTGCCATGGGCAAACAGCATGCCCATGGAAGGGATATACGAGAATGGCGAGATCATGGTTTCCGGCCTCTTCGGTGTAGGAGGCCGGAGTGTAGCGAGCACAATCACCGGCTTAATGTCAGGCGTTGTAACCGGCTTGAGCGTGAAGTTTCCTCAGTTGCTGTCTTAAAACCCCATCTTCCATTCGCCTACCAGCCCATGGTTACGGCTGTTACTGCCGACCTCAGCGGTGTACGCGACGCTCAGTGCCTGATGAGCAGAAAGGCCTATGTCCAACCCCGTGCGCAGGGCCAGGCTGTCGCGGTTCAGCGAGACGCCATCGACGGTGAAATCACTCTTTTCTCCGGTCAGGTCAATCAGTCGGGAAGATTGCTTCACGCTGCTTTGCACGTCGCCGTAGAGGTGCTTCCAGTGGGTGCTCAAATGCGGGGACAGGCTCATGTTGTTATCAAAACGATAAAGGCTGCCCAAGCGAAGCCCCAGGGTGCTGCTGAGGTTTTGCTGGGTTTGCGCACCGACATTCAACGCCGCAAAGCCGCCTTTTTCCTTGAAGCCTTCACGATGGTAGCGCTGGTACCCCAAGCCTGCGAACGGCTCGACGCTTAACGTATCCTTGCCCAGCTGGTAGCCCATTTCGCCAAACACGGTTTGGCTTTGGGCCGTGTATTTGCCTTTGAGTTGCTCGCGATAACCCAAGAAGTCGATATCGACACCGCGTTTGTTTTGCCCGTCATGGTTGCTGTAGATGGCACCCAGGCGCAGAGCCAGCGGGCCGTCCTGGCGTACGGCGTATGCGCCCAGATGCCAGCTGTCGAGCGCTGCTTTGAAACGCTTGTGCTCAAACTCGCTTTCGGATTTGCCTCCCACCACACCGGCACGCCAAGCGTGATCGACTGCCCAGTCGGCGCCCAGAACAACGCCCTTGGTGCTTTGCTGCAACCCGACGCTGCCATATTGGCCGTCAAGTTTGCCGTTGTGGCTGAGGCCTTTTACCCAGATGCGGCCATCGGCATCGTCTGCGACGTTTGCTGGCAGGTCGCGCAGGACCGAGAGCAGCGTGTCGCTGACCTGTTGCGTGCTCATTTGGGTGGCTGCGGCAAGGTTGGCGTTCTGGCTGCCCGCGAGTTGTTCGAGGGCCTGAGCGACCTTCCCCGGTGCGAGGTTATTGAGGTATTCGCCGATATTGCCCAGTTCGTACCTGTCCCAGGGGGTGAGTTTGTCTGATTCAAGTAGCGATTTGACCGCCGCGTCAACGGCCAGGGCCAGGCGCTGGCCGTTGCGAGTGTTTGTGTGTTCGGCCAGGTAAAAATCGACGGGGGCGTCTGTCGAAAGGCGATGCAAGACGCCGTCACGATTGATTGACCCGGTCAGTTCTGTGATCCCGGACCGATCGAACACGTGTTCCACGCTTCCCTGCGCTTGGGCAAATTGAATGCTGCTGGCGGCCAGCCCGAAGGACATGACGAGCACGAGTCGCTGTAAGGTGAATGGCATGCAGTCCCAACCTCTTGATTAATGAGGCCGGGAATTTAGGCGAGGTGAGGGGGGGATAACTGTCAGGCCATCGACCCCTGATTTGCGGGAGTTGTCTCTAGTACGGTGCGATTAAAAACTCATCTGCCATTGGCCGGTCAGTGCATGGTTGCGGCTGTTGCCGCCCACTTCGCCTGTATAGCCCAGGCCCAGGCGATGGCGGGCGGATAAGCCCAGGTCCAGGCCCGCTTCCAGCAACAGGCTGTCCCGATCCAGGGCGCTGCCTTGCACATTGAACGCCGTGCCCCCCGCCAGGAAAGCCTGGCCGGTGGTGCTGTCGACATCGCCATAGGTGTGCTTCCAGCCAACGCTGGCGCGGGGTGTGAGGCTGACGCCGTTGTCCAGCTGGCTCAGGTGCGCCAGGCGCAGGCCGAAGGTGCTGCTGAAGTTGTCCTGGGTCTGGCCCTTGACGTGTAACGCAGCGGCGCCTCCTTTTTCTTTATAACCGTCGCGCTGGTAGCGCTGGTAGCCGAGGTTGGCGAACGGCTCTGCGCTCAAGCGACCTGTGCCAAGGGCGTAGCCCAGTTCAGCAAAAGCCTGCTGGCTGTTGGCGTCATAGTCGCCTTTGGGGCGGTCGTTAAAACCGTTGAAGGCCACCGTGCGTTTACTGTCGCCTTGGTGCCCGCTGTAGGCAGCACCCAGGCGCAAGGCCAGTGGGCCACTCTGGCGCAGGGCATAGACGCCGGCGTGCCAGCTGTCGACGCTGCCGTCCACACCGGCGGTGTCCAGGTCGGTCTTGGAATAACCCCCCAGCACACCCAGGCGCCAGTCGCCGTCCAGCGCCCAATCGGCACCGAGCACTGTGCCCTTGGTGCGTTGGGTCAAACCGTTACTGCCGTGCTCGCCGTCGAGCTTGCCGTAGCTGCCGATACCTTGCAGCCACAGGCGGCCGCGGGCGTTCGGGTCATTGAGGTTGCGCACCTCGGCGGGTACGCCGGTGGCCGCCAGTGCGGGTGTGTCTTTGCCGTCCAGCCCCACCAGCAGTCCCGCACCGCCGCCCACCTGGTGCATGGCGGTGAGCATGCTGTTGCCCACTTGAGCACTGGCATTGAGGGTGGCGCTGGTGAGGCTCGCAGTGCTGCTACCCGCCAGTTGTTCGATGGCTGCACCGGCCGTGGCGGTGGTGGTATTGAGCAGGGCGTTGTACAGCGGATTGTTCGTGCCCAGGCCCGCCAGGCTGCTGGCGGCGCTGGCACCGTTGGCGGTTCTGGCGAACTGGTTGAAGGCGATGTCGTTACGTGTGTACGTGAGGCCGACCTGAGTGGCGCTGTAGTCCAGGGTTGGGGTCAGGAAGGCGTAGTCGCTGGTAACCTTGCCAAACGTGCCGTTGATGCTACCGGCTTGCAGCACGCTGTAATGGCTTTGCCACGGGTAGGTGCCTTCGCCGGGGTTGACCGCCAGGGTCGCGCCATTAAGGTAAGCGGTGCCGCCGACCTTGATCGGTGCGCTACTGCCGTCGGCGTTGACGCCATAGGCGAGGGTCGAGCCGCTGCCCATGCGCAAGTCACGGCTGATGCTGGCGGTACCCAATGCGGTGTTGGTCTGCAGGGTGCCGTTCATCAGCAGGCTGCCCACCGAGCCGCCGCCGGCATACACACCGCCTGCATCGACCGTCACATTACCGGCAATGCCGCCTTGGTTGACCAGCTTGGCACCGCTGGAAATCTCGCCGCCGTCGCTGAAATCACCCTGGCCGGTCAACGTCCAGATGCCTTGCTTGACCTCCAGCCATTCAAGGTTGCGGCTGTCGCCAAAACTGCCCCCTGCGACGTCGTCCAGGGTCAGTCGGTCGTAACCGCTGCCGCCGTCCACTGTGCCGATAAAGCGGCTGCCATTGCGCAAGATCACGTGGTCGTCACCGCCGCCCAAGTCCAGGGCCAGGCCATTGCTGGCACTGATCGTGCCGCTATTGATGACTGTGTCGGCGTAATTGCCGACGAACTTCACACCAAAGCCATCCAGGCCTTGAATCGTGCCGTGGTTCTCCAGGGTGGTAGTCGCAAGCCCGGGCCCGTCGCTGCCGTCGTCCACCAGGATGGCATTGTTGGCACCACTGATCAGCGCGCCCTTGGCGTTGTAGATAGCGCCGCCGCCCAGGGCGATCCCGTCGCTGCCGTTGGCAAAGCCGTTCTTGTCGACACCCCCGGCGCCGACACCCTGGATGACGCCGTAGTTTTCGATATGGGCGATCTTGTCGATGTCCACGCCGTCACCGTCGCCATCCGGTTGCAGCCCGGAGAACGCGCCGGTGATGGTGCCGTGGTTGATCACAGTGCCGTCGCCATCGGAACCAAAGCCCGAGCCGTTGCGGCCGATCACCGTGCCGTAGTTGGTCAGCGTGGCGCCCTCGTCCGTGGTGATGCCATGGCGGCCACCGGAAATCAGGCCGTAATTGGTGACCGTTACGCCGCTGGCGGAGTCGATGTCCACGCCATCGAACTTGTCATCGCGGGAGAAGGTGTTGCCGGTGGAAATCTCGCCGTAGTTAGTGATAGTGGCGTTGGCGCCGGTCTTCATGCCGTCGCTGGCCTCCCCGCGAATCAAGCCACCGGCACGGTTGATGATGGTGGTGGTGACGTTGCTGCTGCGCAGCGCATCCAGGTCCAGCCCTTGGCCGGTGGCCGAGCGAATGGTGCCGCTGTTGTCGATCAGCACGCTGCCGCTGGCAACGTTACTGTTGATGCGCAACGCATCATTGGCGCCTTGGATCACCCCGCCGGCAAGGTTGTAAATGCCGTACCTGCGCTCCCCGCTGACACTTCCTGAACTGTCGATACCCCGACCGCCACTGGAGACCAGCTTGCCCGCGTTAGTCACCACCACCCCCGCACCGCGGGTGCCGTCCTTGAGCGTCACCGCCACCCCAGAGGTTGTAATGCTGCCAGGCGCCGACGTGGTCAACGTATCACTGTCCCCCAAGGTTTGCCCCTGGGTGGTAGGCGTGTCGATCTGCAGGGTTTTGGCTGCGGCTGCTTCGATGAAACCACCGCTGGCCAACAGGGTGATGGCGAGCGCGAGGCGTTGAGGAGACGGGGGCATGCTGGGCGACCTTGTTATGGCAAGCGAGTCGACCTGTATAGCGGAGGGGAGTTGCAGGAATGTGTCGAAAAGATGACGACAATGAATATGCAATCTATTGCAGATCCTTGAGCCTATTCAGCCTGAGCGCTGCAATATATTGCACATTCTGCACGTCAACCGCGCCGCACGTAGCCCTTGCCGAAATGCCGCTCCATCCGCGCCTGGATCAATTCGAGCCCCAGGGACATCACCCAATAAATGATCGCCGCCGTCGTGAGCATCTCGATATAGCGGTAGCTTGAGCGGCCATAGGACTGCGCCAGAAACATCACTTCCCACACGCCCATCACGGAGATCAGCGACGAATCCTTGAGCATCGAGATGAACTGGTTAGTGGCCGGCGGGATGATGGTGCGCATGGCCTGGGGCAGGGTCACGTGCCAGAAGATCGCCCTGTCGCGCATGCCCAGGGCCAGCGCTGCCTCGCGTTGACCATGGGGCACGCCGAGGATGCCAGCGCGGAAAATCTCGCTCAGGTAGGCGCCGTAATTCAGTGACAACGCGATGATCCCGGCGACGATGGCGCCTGGCACCAGCCCCAATTGCGGCAGGCCCAGGTAGATCAACAGGATCTGGATCAGTAGCGGCGTGCCGCGAAAGAACGAGGCGTAGAAACTGGCAATGCCGAACGCCACGGCACTTTTGGACAGGCGCCCCAACGCGGTGATAAAGCCCAGCACCGACGACGCGACAATGGCGCACAGGCACAAGAACAGCGTCAGCGCCGCGCCTTGCAGGAAGCCGTTGGGCGCAAGGTGCAGGCCGACCAGGTTGGGCAGCTTGTCGAGGATGATCGAGAACTTCAGGTCAAAGCTCAGGAAAAAACTCGCAAACAGGGCGAACAGCGCCGCCCAGGTCAGGTAAAGCCGTAGGCGAAAACTCATCGGCTTATATCGGCGCCGATCCATTTTTGCGACAGCGCGCTCAAGGTGCCGTCCTGCTTGAGCTGGGCGAAGACCTCACGCACTTTGCTGTCCCACTGCGGGTCGCCTTTCTCGATGGCCACCGAGTTGGGCTCCGAGTACAGCGGCGCACCGGCGAGCTTGAAACGCGTGTCCTGGGTCAGGCGCGGCTGCGCGGTGACCAGGTTGGTGAGGATCGCATCCAGGCGCACGCCAGCGCCCAGGCCCAGATCCTGGAACGCCACGTTGTCGGTGTCGTACGGGGCGATCTGCACCTCCTCGAACGGGTACTGCAACTGCGTGTCTTCGGCGCCTTCGATCACCAGGTTCTTGTTCAGGTAGCTTTCGTAGCTAGAGGCGCTGGTGAGGCCGACTTTTTTGCCGGTCAGGTCCCGGGCGTCGTGGATGCGGTCGTCCTTGGCATTGACCACGATCACGGCGGGCGAAGCGTAGTACTCCACCGGGAAGTCGAACACCTCGGCGCGTGCCTTGCTTGGGGTCATGGAACAGATGCAGATGTCGTAGCGCCCGCTCCAGCGGCCGGCGGCGATCACGTCCCAGGACGGGGTTTCCAGGCGCAACTTCACGCCCAGTTTTTGCGCCACGGCCTTGGCCACGTCCACGTCGAAACCGTCGAGCTGATTCTGGTCATTGAGAAATGAAAACGGCGGATAGCTTTCCATCAGCACGCCGACCAGCTCTTTCTTCTGCTCGACACGATCCAGCGTGGCACCGCCAAAGGCTTGGGTTGAAGCAGCCAACATCGTCAGGCCCAGGGCCAACAGCGGTCTGAATTTCAAAATCGAACACCTGAATAAAAAAGAGGTTGTTATTAACCGAGCGGTACGCATTAAATAGTTATAAGAACGACTCTCATAGTGAGTTATTTTCATAAGCATATGAGTAAAAAGCATATGGGCGCAGTAAGCACAGTAATTCTCGATGGTGGCATGGGCCGTGAACTGCAACGCCGTGGCGCGCCGTTCCGTCAGCCGGAATGGTCGGCACTGGCCTTGAGCGAAGCGCCGCAAGCGGTGGAGGCGGTGCACGCGGCCTACATCGACAGTGGTGCTAATGTGATCACCAGCAACAGTTACGCGGTGGTGCCGTTCCACATTGGCGAAGCGCGGTTTGCCCAAGAAGGGCAGGCGCTCGCCGCCCTGGCCGGTGAGTTGGCGCGACGGGCGGTGCAGGCCTCCGGTAAAGCCGTGCAGGTAGCCGGCTCACTGCCACCGCTGTTTGGCTCTTATCGCCCAGATCTGTTCCAGGCCGAGCGCGTCAGTGAGTTGCTCACCCCCTTGGTGAACGGCCTGGCGCCGCATGTCGATCTGTGGCTGGCGGAAACCCAGAGCTCAATCGCTGAAGCGCGTGCGATCCATGCCGGGTTGCCGAAAGATGGCAAGCCGTTCTGGCTGTCGTTTACCTTGAAAGACGAAGACACCGACGAGGTGCCGCGCTTGCGCTCCGGCGAACCGGTGGCGGACGCAGCCGAGGCGGCGGCGCAACTGGGCGTGCAGGTATTGCTGTTCAACTGCAGCCAGCCGGAAGTGATCGGCGCGGCCATTGATGCGGCGCGGGCAACTTTCGAACGATTGGGTGTAGCGATTCAGATCGGCGCCTACGCCAACGCTTTCCCACCGCAACCCAAGGAAGCCACGGCCAACGATGGTCTGGACCCGTTGCGCGACGACCTCGACCCGCCCGGCTACTTGCAATGGGCGGCCGATTGGCAAGCGCGCGGCGCTAGCCATTTGGGTGGGTGCTGCGGCATCGGACCGGAGCATATTGCGGTGCTGGCCCAGAAGTTGGCTGGCTGAGCCTAAGTTCCGAGAGTCGCCACCCTCCAATGTGGGAGCTGGCTTGCCTGCGATGGCATCAACTGGTTTGCCTGATACACCGAGGTGTCTGTATCGCAGGCAAGCCAGCTCCCACACATGTGAGTATTAATCCCGACACTCTGTGAGTGTCTTCAACTGGCCCGAACCACTCTGGTTCGCCTGCGACAACCACGCCTCAAACCCGGCACCGACCTTCGGCCATTCCGAATCCAGGATCGAATACCACGCCGTATCGCGGTTCTGCCCCTTGACCACCATGTGCTGGCGGAACACCCCTTCAAAACTGAACCCCAAGCGCTCGGCTGCGTACTTGGACCGCGCGTTGCCGTTGTTGCACTTCCACTCCAGCCGACGGTAGCCCTGCTCGAACGCATACTTGGCCAGCAGGTACACCGCTTCGGTGCTTTTCGGCGAGCGCTGCATGGGTGCGCCGAAGGTGACGTGGCCGATTTCGATACGGCCTTGCGCCGGGACGATGGACATCAGGCTGAGGATGCCCTGAACCTGGCCCGTCGCACGGTCGATCACGCTGAAAAAGTACGGGTCGCTGTGGGCGGCGTGATTGTTCAACCATGCGTCGAAGGCACTGCGCTCGGTGAACGGGCCGTAGGGCAAGTAATCCCACAGCTTCGGATCGGCCCCTGGGCCGTCAAGGGCTTGCCACAGTTGATCGGCATGGCGCGCCGGGTCGAGCTTTTCCAGGTGGATAAAACGCCCTTCAAGCAGTTGCGCAGTCGGCGCCGGGACGCCTTTCCAATCAGCGAGGGAATTGATCATGCAGTGCTCCTTAAAGACCTTTGCGAAATTGGATGAAGCCTGGGCGTTCGGCGATGCGCTCATAGAGCTGGATCGCCGTGGCGTTGGTCTCATGGGTCAACCAGTGCACCTTGCAGCAGCCATCGGCCTTGGCGGTGGCGTAGACGAATTCGATCAGCTTGCGACCGACCCCCGTGCCACGTTGGGCTGGGTCAACCAGCAAGTCCTGCAGGTAGCAGGAGTTCTCGATGCTCCAGTTGGAGCGATGGTAGATGAAGTTGACCATGCCCACCGCCTTGCCGTCCTGCCAGGCCAGTGCCGAATGGGTCGGCTCGCTGGGGTCGATCAGGCGTTGCCAGGTGCTTTGGCTGACGGCGTCCGGCAATTCGGTGTTGTAGAACGCCAAGTAGGCCTGCCATAGCGGCAGCCAGGCGGCTTGGTCGGCGGCTGTGACCTGGCGAATGTCGATCAAGCTCATTCTGAAACTCCTTGGGGAATAAAGCGGGCGAGGGTCTGGTCACGCACATCGGCACTGGCGGCCAGGCCGTCACGGACACCGGCCATGTCGGCGGCGCTGCGGTTCTGGCTGAGTTTGCGTTTGCCCACCAGGCGTTCGATCGGCAGGGCAAAGCCGACAATGGCCTTGAGCATGCCGTCGATGTAGTCCGCCGGTGCGTCGCTGACACGCCAGGGTTGGGCGCGGGCGCTTTCATGGCGGTCGGTGAGGGCGGTGACCACCTTGAGCAAGCGCTCGGCGTCGCTGAATACCGCAGGCGTGCCATAGGCGTGCACGGCGATGTAGTTCCAGGTCGGGACCACTTTGCCGTGCTCGGCCTTGGCGGGGTAAAACGCCGGGCTGATATAGGCGTCGGCACCGGCGAAGATCACCAGCGCTTCACCGCCATTTTGCAGCTCGCGCCATTGCGGGTTGGCCTTGGCCAGGTGACCGTACAGCGTGCCATTGGGCCCTTCATCGGGGTTGAGCAGCAAAGGCAAGTGGCTGGCTTGCAGGCCGTTTTCACCCACGGTTACCAACTGCGCCAGACGGGTGTGCTGGATCAGTTGCTGGATTTCGGGCAAGTCATCGAGAGCAAAGGCGCGGGGTGTGTACATGGAGATATTCCTTGGCGAATGCCTGCATCCTAGGCAGGCTATTGGTTCGTTGTAAGAGCCATCTCGCGCTATTTTCATAGGTCCAATATGCCGCCTGTTTCGCCACCGCTGTCCTTCAACCCCGCCGGTATCGAGCTGGACCGCCGCCAGGGCCTCACGCGCCAGCTTTATGAGGCCCTGCGCCAGCGGGTATTGGATGGGCGATTGGTCAGCGGCACGCGGTTGCCCGCAACCCGAGATTTGGCGACAGCCTTGTCGATTTCCCGCAACAGCGTGGTGCGCGCCTACGACCAGTTGTATGCCGAAGGGTTTATCGAGAGCCGGGTGGGTGATGGCACCTATGTTGCCCAATTGCCGATGCCCCAAAAACTATCCACAAAAGTATCCACAGGGTTGTCAACAGGCTTATCCCCAGGGTTATCCACAAAATGGGCAAATTTACCCGAGGATTTGGATGACGAAGTTATCCACAGTGCCGGGTTGGCGCGGGTAAAAGACCACCACCTGCCTCAGCCGCCTTCGGGGCCGCCTCGGGCATTTCGCGTGGGCGTACCCGCCTTCGATCTGTTCCCGTTTGAGGTATGGGCCAAGCTGAATGGGGCGTTCTGGCGCAAACCCGACCTGGAACAGCTGTGCTATGGCGACCCGGCAGGTGATGGCCGCCTGCGCGGTTTGATCGCCGCGTACCTGCGCAGCTCGCGTGGCATGCAATGCACGGCTGAACAAATTGTGATCACCAGCGGCGCACAGCAGGCCATCAGCCTTTGTGCACAGTTGCTGGTGGAGCCTGGGGATGGCGTGGCGGTGGAAAACCCTGGCTATCGCGCGGCCGGCCATGCATTCGCTTTGGCCGGCGGGCGATTGCACGGCGTGCCGGTGGACGGTGAGGGTATGGATTGCCAGGTGCTCAGTACCCTCAATGATTGCCGCGTGGCGTATGTCACGCCTTCCCATCAGTATCCGCTGGGCGTGGTGATGAGCCTGGCACGCCGCCTGGAATTGCTGGCCTGGGCCGAGCGTTCAGGCGGCTGGATCGTGGAGGACGATTACGACGGCGAGTACCGCTACAGCGGCGCGCCGCTGTCACCATTGGCCGCGCTGGATCGCAGTGGCCGCGTGCTGTACGTGGGCACCTTCGGCAAGGTGGCGTTCCCGGCGTTGCGCCTGGGTTACCTGGTGTTGCCACCGGGCCTGGTGCAAGCCTTCACCCGGCGCCGCGCCGTGGACGTGCGTCACTCCGAAGTCAGCACCCAGGCGGTGATGGCCGAGTTCATGGCGGCGGGGCACTTCCAGCGCCACATTCGCCGGATGCGCCGTGCTGCGTTGAGCCGTCGCAATGCCTTGTTGGCTGGATGGTCAGAGGCATTGCCCGGTGTTGGCCCATTGCCCAACGTTGCAGCGGGACTGCACTTGACGGTGCGTGTCGACAGCGTGTCCCGCGAGCAACAATTGCTAAAGCAAGCTCATGCAGTCGGTGTAGAGATCAACGGCTTGAGCACCTATTGGCTGCCAGACTCCAGCACACCGCCGGACCAACGCGCCGGCCTGGTGCTGGGGTTTGCTGCCGTGCCTGAGTCGGGCATTGCGCAGGCGCTGGAGCGTTTGCGTCTGGCTTGGCTGCCATAAGCCGATCAGGTGTTGAAGAACAGCGATTGGGCCAGTTGGGCGCCGATGCTGCTGCGATGGATTTCAATCATGTCCCAGTCACTGGGGCCGGTGCGCTGATAGGCACCGCCTAGACGTTGTTGCTCGCGGGTCTTGAGGTGATCCTTGGTGAAGTTTTCCAGCGCGGCATCTTTTGTTTCATAGTGAAAGTGCGCGTACCACAGCACAGTGCCGTTTTCTTTGTCGCGAATCTCGTACTCGTCCAGATAGTCCTTTTTGGGCCCCTTGAGGGGGCGGCGGCTGATGACCTTGACGATGCGGATCAACCCTTGGCTGTTGAGCCAGTCAACCCGTTCGGCGGTTGGCGCTTGATGCTTGATCATGTCGATGTAGTGTTTTTTACCAAGCCGATAGAGGCGTTGCGCCGCGTCGTTGAGCTGGCGCTTGGTTGAGGCGGCAGAAGCGTGATCGCTTTCAGTAAGATTGCGCTGGGTCAGGGCTTCTTCGATATCGTTTGAGGCTTTTTCCAGCGCCTTTGCATGATCATCGAACATGTCTTGAATATCCTGCGGCGCATGCCAGGGTTTCCTGGAGAAACCCTGGTATTTACGGGTTTCAGCTTGTTCGCCATCCAATAGCGCTTGCCCCGTGTTGATGCTGGTGTCCAGATCCACAGCTACCGGTGCGCTTGGCTGCGATGGGGCTTTCTGCCGTTTAACCCAGACTCCCGGTGCCTTCTCATGAAACGTGGCGAGCACCTTGCCGGTCATGTGTGCCTTGACGTCGACCAACGAACTGTCTGCTTCGCGGGGCTCACCCATCACCAAGCCGTGATGACGTGTCTTGATCACTTTACGCCTTGGGGCGGGCTCGGCCCTGGAGCTGCCGGGCTTGGGCTGCTGGGCTTTTTTCTCTCGCAGCAGGTAGGCCAGGTCGTGGATGGCCCGTTGGCTGAACTCGCTTATTTGCAGGCGAAAACGTTCGAGGCGGGGTTTGAGCAAGTGCTGCGGGTAATCGGCATGCAGATCCAGCAGGCGTTGGTCGGCGCTGGAAAATTGCTCAACGAGGCTGTTGAGCACCTCGATACGATTATCCAGCGAGGCGCCATTACCGCGTTCAATAATCTCACTGAAACTTTCAACGTTGATTTCGGCTGAATCGACGATCTGGCCCATTCGCTCACGCACGGTGGCTGGAACCTGGCTTTGCGTCTCATCGATACACAAGTAACGGCCCAAGCCAATCTCAAGAGATTTGAGTTCAATGAGCGTGAGCTGCGGCAACTCTCGTATGGTTTTACGAATGATCGCCGCGCCTTCATCTCCCAGGGTTTTAAGTTCGTTGAAGCGGTCGTTGATGAATTCCAGCCGCCTGATGATGCCAAGGTTCTGAGTGGACAGGGTTTTTGCGATTTTTGCCTGGTTTTTATAGTCAATGTCTACCTCCGCATCAAGAACCGGCAACGACGCCGTCAAGGCTTTCTTGTAGCTCTTCACCTGTTGCTCCATGGCTATCTGTGTCAGTTGCACCTGTTGTTTCAGGTAACCGCTCATGTTGCTCTGGTAGGTGGGTACGGTGTCGATGATGCTCAAGGACTTCAGCTGGCTGATCGCTTCGTCGTACGCCGCCAGCCGCCTGTCGACCTTGTCGATGAACGCTGTACGCTGCAGGTCCGTGGACGGCCCCGGGGTAGCGTCCAGCGCGGGCTTTGATTCAAGCACGTCCAGTTGTTGACTGGCGGCGACGGCGTCAAAGGCGTTGAGCTGCCTCTTGAGTGCTGCAATGCGCGCAGGCTGATCGACCTTGACCGCCCGCCGGCGGTTTCTAAGACCGCCGCCGCGCAGTCGCAGGCGGATGTCGACAAACCACTGGCCCGCCAGGTTGCCGATCAGCGGCGGGCCTGTACGCAAGGGAGATTTGGAGTCGATGATAATGACACTGTCGTTGTCATCCACGATGACTTCGAACCAGCGCTCACCAACGGGTGCAAACCACCGATCCGCGAGTGGATAGAGATTGAGGTGGCGGCCGGGGGTTTTATTTTGCTCGCCAAGCTTATCGGGTTTGGCAACATTAAAACTGTCGAGTGTTCTGGCCAGTCCCAGGCGACTATGGCTCAGGGCGCCGCGCGTGTGTACGGCACCTTCATGCTTGGCAGGTAGTTGATTGTCGGGAATATCCGGTTGCTGCACGCAGGTATATTTTTTCTCGGCAACCGGCGGTTTGCTCACCGTTTCGATTGTCGTTTGTTCGGATTCAGGCTCAATCCTGGCCGCATCGAACTGCTTTCGAGGTCGCGGATGGCGCAGGGCTATATGCAGAGTCAGCGCCATTCCCAGGTTGAGGAATACATCCACCAACGCAGTCCAGGCCGTTGAGTGGTCATCCTTGTTCACGGCCTCCTCGGCAGCTTGCAGGTCGTCCATGATTTGCCAGATCCAGGCGGCGACTCCCAGGGTGCGGCCCATGAACGGCAGCGCGGCACTGAATATTTGCCAACCTGCATGTCGAAAGGTCGCCCACCGTTTCTGTACGTTGGATACCGACTGGCGTGTTGCCAATTCGACCATGGCATTGGCATTGGCCTTGAACAGCGTCGCTAACGCGTCATTGCCTATTTCTTCGTTGGTCAGCGTCACGGGGCCGCTCATGTACAGCACGGTAAGCGGCTCGACCAGTGCGCGCACCACGGTCCAGGGCGAGGGAAGGGTGTCGGGGAACACATATTGTGCATAGTTGAAGCGTTGCGCGTCGGGCAGCCAGGCCAGCACTGACTCGCGCAAGGTACGGTCATGTTTGATGGCGTACAGCAGGTTTTGCCGCGATGCAAATTGCATCAGCGTCGGTTCGAGCAGGGGCCGATAAAGCACGCAGGGGCCGGCGTCGGAATGCCTCGGGCCGATCACGAACATATTGGCGACCACGTCTTGCTCATGGCCGGGGCGCAAGGTGGGCACAAAGGCCAGGCAGCGAATGACAATGGGCTGCCCATCTACTTTGCGCTCCTGTTCTTCGTTGTGCATCACCGCGGCGATGTAGCGGTAACCGCGTTCATCGACGCCGCCCTGGCCGCGGATTTTCATCTGCAAGGCCAGCAGTGGCAGTTGCACCTGAAGGTGGCGGGTGTAGATCTGCTGTCGATGGCGCGATTGCAGCGGATCATCGAGCAGTTTTTGTTTGACCAGGGCTGGGTAGTTCTGGCCTATATCAATGTCTTCTATGACGTCTTTCAGAAAGCGGTAAGTCAGCCAGGTGGGTACACCGTTGTCCTTGCCGTTGTAGTGCACGGTCGCGTTGCCGGTAGGCAAGCCGGTAAGGTTTTCCAGGGCCAGGTCGATCAGGTCACGACGAGTGATGTCGACGGCACCCGGAATGACAAATGTGCCCCACAGAACCGGGCTTTCAATCACAACCTCGACCTTATCCAGATTCAGACTCACGCCCTTTTCCGGGACGCGGATATGGCTGTGCAACTGAGTCCGGGCATAGTCACGAATAGACGGAATGCCGTCCTGGAATGTTTCGCCGTGGTAATGGGTGTGCAGTTGGGCCAGGTCGATCATATAGCGGCTGTAGGCGGCGGTATCGGAGTCCGTCGCCGAGGTCAGCCAGTCCGGGAGTTGTTGGTGAATCTGGCGAATATTCGACAACTGGTGATCGCTCATCTCTTCGATGCTCGGCACGATCCGGGCGACAGTTGGGGCGGGCGGCTGATCCTGCAGGCCGGCCCCGCCGAGGCTGCCAATGACCTGGATTTGCAGCGAGATCAGCGTGCAGGCCAGCGCATCGAAGAAGTTGCCATCAGGCTCGTACAAGCGCCATTGCAAGGTAGCGTCCTGCTCTGGTGCATTCAGCCTTGCCGGCAGCGAAGCACCGAACTGGGCCAATGACTCGAACGTCTCATACCCGCTCACAAGCGAGTGCGTCAGCACCATCGGGCGGTTCTCGTGTTCGCCCACCAATACGGTAAGGTCCAGGAAGTAGAGGTGGGTAGACTGGCCATCTTCAAGAATATCCACGTCAACCAGGTAGGCATGGGTTTTATAGGGGTCTTTCAGCGAGCGCCTGGCTCGGTCGGGCTCATGAAAAACCGTGCGGGCCATGGCGCATTCGTGCTCATCCAGACCTTGCTCTTCGGTGATGTTCCACACGTTTCTCAACGCGCTGGAGAAGGCCTGCCAGCGTGGGCAGGCTGCGCCATTGGACGCGTTCCAGAAGTCCAGCTGCTGCTCTTGGAACGCGGCGAACAGCAGGTCTGATAACTCGTTGATCAGACGTGCAATGGCATCGATTTTCACCGCGAGGTGTACGGGAGCCGTAGCGTTGGGTTGTAGCGTGAGGAAGTGTTGACCGTCGAGGTAGGTCACCCTGTCGCTGGACAGTGCCTGATGAGCAAGCACCGAGGTGAGTGATTCCACAGTAGCGGGCGCGCGCTCGACGGCGTTACCGACCACCTCCCATTGAGGGCTGACTACCACGGCCAGATCGGGGTCGATATTCAGGTTGGGATACAGCTCTTTGAGTGCAGAGCGCAGTGTGGCGGCGGCAACTTCCCGGGCGGTGGGGCCGGTGGTTAACTGGGTAAGCAGTTCATAGGTACTGGGCGGGCGGTGATTATTAGCGGTGTCATTGGGCATGTGCAGCTCCTCTGCATTCGATGGCCCGGACGGGCTTCGCAAATGAGCAAAGTAGCGAGCTGCGTTGCGTCGAGGGCGGTAGATACGTCGAGGCGCATCTACGCCCGCCAGTGTTTCACGTGCCGGATTTGATCTTGGTCCAGGCTCTGGTCCTGGCGCGCTCCGCATCACGCCCCAGAGGCTTTAACGTATACAACGTCGCCATCGCCGCTTCGGTCGGGTAGAGGTTGGGGTTGTTGCGAATGGTCGGATCGACTCGTTCGGTCGCGTCCTTGTTAGGGTTGGGATAACCGACAAAATCGCTGATGGGCGCAATAACCTCGGGCTGTAGCAAGTAGTTGATAAAGGTATAGGCGTCCTGTGGGTTTTGCGCGCCCTTGGGGATGGCGAGCATGTCGAACCAGATCGGCGCGCCCTCTTTGGGCAGGCGCATGTCCACGGAGACGCCGTTTTTTGCCTCTTTGGCACGGTTGGCGGCCTGGGAGAAACTGCCGGAATAACCCACCGCGACACAGATGTCGCCATTGGCGATGTCGGCCATGTACTTGGACGAGTGAAAGTAAGTGATGTACGGGCGGATCTTCATCAACAGCGCTTCGGCCTCGTCGTAGTCCTTGGGGTTGCTGCTGTTGGGGTCCAGGCCCAAGTGCTGCAACGCCAGGGGCAGGATCTCCGAGGGCGAGTCCAGCAGTGCGACGCCGCATTGCTTGAGCTTGCTGATGTTCTCTTCCTTGAAGATCAGGTCCCAGCTGTCCACGGGGGCGTTGTCGCCCAGGGCCGCCTTGACCTTGGCTGGGTTGAAGCCGATCAGGATGGTGCCGTACATGTAGGGCACGGCGTATTGATTGCCGGGGTCGTTGGCTTCGATCAGCTTCATCAGTTTGGGGTCAAGATGGTTCCAGTTCGGCAACTGGCTGCGGTCCAAGGGCTGGAACACGCCGGCTTCGATCTGTTTGGCCAGGAAAACGTTGGACGGTACCACCACGTCATAGCCGGAGTTGCCGGTGAGCAGTTTGGCTTCCAGGGCTTCGTTGGTGTCGAAGATGTCGTACACCAGCTTGATCGACGGGTGCTGGGCCTTGAAGTCTTCCAGCGCCTTGGGCGTGATGTAGTCGAACCAGTTGTAGACCTTCAGGGTTTTTTCTTCGGCCTGGGCTGCGCCGCTGACAACCACGGCGCACAGGGCGAGCGACTTGAGTATGTTCATTGGGCTGCTTCCTCGAAACCTTCCAGCACGTTGACGGCGTTGATGCCGATTTCTTCCACCGCGTAGCCGCCCTCCATCACGAACAGCGTGGGTTTGCCCAGGCGGGCAATGCGTGCGCCCATGGTCAGGTAGTCCGGGCTGTCGAGCTTGAACTGCGAGATAGGGTCGTCCTTGAACGTGTCCACGCCCAGGGACACCACGATGATGTCGGCGGCGTAGCACTCGATTTCGGCGCAGGCCTGTTCCAGCGCGGCGCTCCAGGCCTGCCAGCCGGACCCGGCCGGCAACGGATAGTTGAAATTGAAACCCGCGCCTTCGCCTTCGCCATGCTCATCGGCATAACCGAGGAAGAACGGAAACTCTGCCTCCGGATGGCCGTGAATCGAGGTGAACAGCACGTCGCTGCGCGCGTAAAAAATGGACTGCGTGCCGTTACCGTGGTGGTAGTCCACATCGAGGATCGCGATCTTTTTGCAGCCCTGATCAAGGAATGCCTGGGCTGCGATGGCCGCGTTGTTGAGGTAGCAATAACCGCCCATCAAATCGCTGGCGGCGTGATGCCCCGGCGGGCGGCACAGCGCGAAGGCACTGTGGGCGCCTTGGGCGATAGCGGCCTGGGCGGTGAGGGCAACTTGTGCTGCGCTGTAGGCCGCTTGCCAGGTGCCGGCTGTAATCGGCGCACCACCGTCGAAGCTGTAATAGCCCAACTGGCCGTGCAGGCTGGTGGGCATCACGCGGCGCAACGTGCGCGCAGGCCAGGTGTAGGGCAACAGATCGCCGTCCTGGCCGTATTCGGTCCAGCGCTGCCAGGCGCCTTTGAAGAAGTCGAGGTAGTCGCGGCTGTGGATACGTTGCAGCGGTGCCAGGCCGAAGTCCAGCGGTGCTTGCACGGGCCCCAGCTCCCGCGCCTTGACCCGTTGCAGCACATGGTCGGCGCGCGAGGGCATTTCGAAGCAGGGCATCAGTTGCCCGTCCATCAGTTCACAGCGGCCATGGTGCAAATGATGATCGTCCGAGTAGATCGTCAGCATGTTGTTGTTCTCCGAAGGCTCTGGGGTATGCCTTGCAGTGTTGCCAGACGCCGGGTTTTGGAGAACGGCAGGAGCGGCCAAAAGGGGATCGATATGGCCAATGTGTCTGTCCGCTATTCGCCCCTTGCTAAGGCCTGAACTGACTCGGTGCCACACCGCTCCAGCGCACGAACGCATGCCTGAAGCTCGCGGTCTCGCTGAAGCCCAGTTGCTCGGCGATCCGGTAGATCGGCAGTTCATCCTCCCCCAGCAAATGTTTGGCGCGTTCGAAGCGTAGTTCGTCGAGCAACTCCTGATAGCTGCAGCCCAAATCATGCAAATGCCGGCGCAGGGTACGTGCTGAACAGTTCATCTGCCCTGCCAGTCCCTCCAGGCCCGGAGCGGCATTCAGTTGCGCGGCCAGTAACAGGCGCACACGCCCCAGCCAGGCCTGGCGACCGGTGAACTCGGCATTCTGCCGCCGGCAGCGTTCCACCATGGCGCAGTGGGTGACGGCGTCGGCCAGCGGCAGGGGTTGATCGAGCCAGTCACGGTCGAACGCAAAGGCATTGCTGGCGGCGCCAAATTGCAGCGGGCAGTCGAAGCGTTCGGCGTAGCGTGCTCGATAGTCGGGCGCTGGGTATTCAAAGCGCGCGCCGAGTAATGGCAGTGGTTGGCCGAGCAGATCGTCGCCGATGACTTTCAGCGAGAGCAGGCAGAACTCGACATTGAAGGCGTGCAGGGCTTGATCTTCGCGATAGTCACTGGCGCTGAACCAAACACGCTCGCCGTCCTCCTCCAGGCTCAGTTCAAAAAGTGTTCCCAACAGCGCCGGGTAGCGCAGGGCCAGGCGCAAAGCGTCACCGAAGGTGGCACTGGTGAGCAGTGCATAACCGAGCATGCCGTAGGATGACACATGCATGCGCCGGCCCAGTTCCAAGCCGATACCCCGGCGCAACGCCACGGCGTTGGCGCATACGCGCATTTCCTGATGAGTGGTAATACGCGTATCGGCGCGGCCCAGGTCGGCACTGCTGATGCCACTGCCGGCCAGAAGGGTTTGGCTGGGTATGCCGTCAGGCTTGAACGTCTCCAGTATCAGCGAGACCGCATTAAGGGTGGTCAGGTGTGAATGCAGCATGATGGGTTCCAGCCTGGGTTTGCCAGGCTGGAGCAAGTTATGTGCCGTTGCGCGAGGGGGAGGTCAATAGACCTCTGGCGGGAAAAACAAGCGCTGGGCTTGCGTCAGGTTGATGGAGCTGCGGTAGTAGTTGAGTTGTTCCTCTGCGTTCAAGTCGGTGATCGTGTCAGCCACCTCTTTGAGCTGTTGTTCTGCTGGTGTTTTCAACCGTGCATGGAGAAATCTGTTAAGTGAAGCGTGGGCGCTCGAGTATTGGAAATGTGCATACCAGAGGGGTTTGCTGGTAGACAGATCAATGACGGCATACTCATCTTGATAGCTCCAAGTGGCGCCCTTGAGGGGCTGGCGGGTCGTGACCTTTTTGATCGCAATTTCGCGGTGGTTAATGAGCCAGTCGACATGGGCAATGGTCGGCGGCTGTTGCTTGATCAGCTTTGCCACGGTTTCAGTGGCTCGTGCGTAAAGTGCTTTTGTGGCAGCCTTGAGTCGTTTGCGCAGGTCTGCGCTGGATTGCTTGGTTTGTGCCGTGACTTTGGCTTTGATCAATGCCTCGTCAATATCTTGCTCGCTGCGCTCGAGCAACCAAGCGTGCTGGTGAAACATGTACTCGATGCCGATGGCCGTGCGCGAGGTATCGTTGGCTTGTTGGCTGGCGCGTTCTTGAAACTTCGGCAATTGGGCAAGTAGTTTCTCGCCCGCGGTGGTGGCGTCGTGGAGCGTGAGCGTTGCGGATGTGGCCTGTGCCGGGGGCGTTTCGATGTGTTCGACCCACATACCCGGAGTCTTCTCATGAAAGGTGGCCAGGACCTGGCCGGTTATCGGGGTCTTGATATCAACGAACCTTGATACGGTCCCTATGGGGTCCAAGCGGGGTTCGCCAATCAACACGCCGTTGTAGCGTGTCTGGATAAATTTTTTCAGCGGCCTGGGTAGCGCAGGGGGAGGGGTGGGCCTGATTCGCGTCAGTTTCTGTTCTTCGTGCAGAGGGACAAGTGCCGCCTTGGCGCGGTTGGCGAACCCTTGCAGCGATCGACTCAGGCGTTTCAGGGGTTGGGCCTGGATCTGTTCGGAGAACTCTTGAGAAAAGTCCTTCAAGCGCTCATCGATGAACTTGAACTGCTCCACTAGATTGCTCAAGGCATCAATGCGCTCGTCCAGGCGATATTCGCTTCGCTCATCCAGGGTGTCACGCAGGGTCTGTACCGCGACGTCGGCACTGTCGAGCGTGTCGTTGAGCATCTCCCAGGCATGGGGTTCGGTTGCGAGGGATTCAGGGGCCAGGCACAAGTGACGCGCCAACGTCACCTGCAGGGCCCTGAGATCGTCGCTCATATAGCGGGGCAGTTTGCGTTTGCTCTCCCTGATCACGTCGAATCCGGCCGGGCCGAATTTGCGTAGTTCGGTGAAGCGTGACTGAGCGTAATCCAGGCGCTTGATCATGCTGTCGCTCATCTCGACGATCTGTTGGTAGTCCGCGATATCGCTGGTATGAGGTGGCGGTGCATGGATTGGGAGCTGTTCCAGAACGGGCGAAAGTTTTGAAGTAAAGGGGACGAGTTCTTCGTTTACCCCTGCTTCATTGAGCGCCAGTTGGGCCTGTAGATAGCCAATGGCTTTTACTTGGAATTCAGGCTCCGAGGTGAAGACGGCGATGGTCATCAGGTGTTGCCGTGCTTGTTCGTAGTCTTCCGATTGGCCATCGAGCGTGTCCAGGTAGGCCTGGCGTTTGGCTTGGGCACTGGTACTGGGGGCCTCGTCCATTGCTTTGCGGGTTTCTTGCAGTAGGCGCTGCTGGGTTTTCTTCGCGCTTTCAAACGCTTTCAATTTACTGCGCGATGCGTCGGCTTCGGTGATCGCAAGGTCCTTGGCGGTATTTTTCAACCGATCGGTACTGGGTTTGCGCAGGCGCACCCGGTGGTCGACGGACCATTCGCCCTGAGCGTTGTGAATCAGTATGGGGCCGATGCGGTTGGCCTGGTTGGGGTCAATGACAACAATGTTTTTATCGTCGTCCACTTTCACCATGAACCAGTTTTCGCCGACGGGAGCGTAGTGCTGCTCTCCTGACTGATACAGGTAGCGGTCAGCAGCCGGCTGGTCTATGACGGCGCCGAGGTCAGCGGGCTTTTCTGTTTTAAAGCTTTCAAGCATCGAGGTTTCCAGCGCTGGCGTGCGGTTGATTGCGCCGCTCGTGTTCAGTGCGATCTCGTGATCGGGAGGCGGGGCCAGCGAGGTTCGCTCAGGCAGTTGCTCGACGGTGAAGCTTATCGTGCTGGAGGGGCCCGGCGTTTCAGGCGCAAGCTCGGTCGTCTTGACTTTGGTGGGCTCGATCCTGGCCGGCTCGAACTTAGGTCTGCTGCGCTGTGCGCTGTGTAAGGTGATCGCCATACCCAGGTTAAGCAGCACATCGGTCAGCGCAGACCATTGTGCAGGCTTGTCGCCCTCCTCATGGGCCTGGGCAAAAGTTTCCAGCTGTTCGACGATTTGCCAGATCCACGCGCTAGTGCTTGCGACGCGCCCCATAAAGGGCAGTGCGGCATTGAAGAGCACCCAACCGGCCTGCTTTAGCGTGTCCCAGCGGCTTTCGGCATTCGATACCGATTGGCGGTCCGCCAGTTCAATCAGCGCTTTGGCGTTGCTCTCGAACAGCGTCTTGAACATATCCCCGTTGAGGCTCTTCTCACCAAGACTCACGGGACCGCTATAGGTCCATAGCTCGATGGGGTTTACCAGAAAGTCGGCGATGACCCACGGCGACGGCCAATGACTGGTAAAGACATAATTGGCGTAGTGGTTACGCACCGCGTCCGGTAGCCAGCTAATCACCGAATCGCGCAACGTGCGCGACTGGCTGATGGCATACAGCAAGTTTGCCGGTGATGGGTATTGCAGCAACGCGGGTTCAAACAACGGGCGGTATAGCAGGCAAGGGCCGTCTTGAGCATTTTCTGGGCCGATGATGTACATATTGGTGACGTCATCGTTGCCGTTGATGAGCCGGCGCTTGGGGTTGAAGCTCAGGCGTCGCACCATGATGGCTTTGCCGTCGACGTAATGGTCGCCGCTTTCAGGCTGCATCACAGCCACAACGTAGCGGTAGCCGCGCTCGTCAATCCCGCCCATGCGGCGAATCTTGTGCTGTAAGGCCAGCATCGGCAATTGGACTCGCAGGTGATCGCGGTACAGTTTTTTGCGACGTGACGCCTCGGCCGGGTCATCCAGCAGTTTGCTGCGGATCAATGCAGGGTACGTGACACCGATATTACAGCGGCTGATCAGTGTTTCGAGGTAAGCCACGGTTATCCGATCCGGTATGGATTGGCGGATGTCGCTCAGCAACGTTTTATTACCGGTGGGCAGTGCAATCAGGTTTTGCAGGGCCAGTTCGGCAAGGCTGAACGTGGTGGTTTCGAACTGCCCGGGCACGGTGAAAAGGCCCCATACCACCAGGCTCTTGACCTGGATTTTCAGCTTGTCGAGCTTCAGGTAATGCAGCGTCGGGTGGTCCTTGAGCAGCTCGATTTTCAACTGGTCCAAGGCGAACTGATGAATGCTGGGAATACCGTCCTCGTAGGTCTTGCCGGCATTCAGGCTATTGAGCGAGGCCAAGTCCTTGAGGTGGCGTGAATAAAGCGACTGATCGCTGGCAGAGGCATCGGTCAGCCAGTCCGGCAGTTGGGTTTGATACCAGCCTGGGCCCGGCCCTTTGGCGATGGCTTTTTCGGCAGGCATCGGGAGTGTTTGCAGGGGCGGGTGTTTCGCGCTGGGCTGTTTGTAATCCCCGGTTTTGAGGTTTTCCACAGTCTCAAGTTGCAGGGCGATCAGCTTGCAGGCAGCGTGCTCGAAAAAATCGCCGTCAGGTTCATAAAGGCGCCACTCCAGGCGATCAAAAGCCTCCGGTTGCTCCAGGTGATCCTTCAACGAATCGCCTAGCTGTTGGTAGGTGTCGTATTTCTCGTATCCCTTGAAGGGTGAGTAACAGAGGATCAGGGTTTTGTCTTCGAGTTTGCCCTCGAGCACGGTCATGAATACTTGGTCGGTGTGCTGCGTCTTGGAACCTTTTACCAGGTCGGCATCAATCAGATAAGCGCGGCTGCCATAAGGGTTATTGTCTTGGCGAGCGGAGCGGGTGGGTGCATGAAACAGCGTTCGGGCCATCGTGCAGTCTTCGTCGGTCCAGGCATCGACGTGTTGCACATTCCAGGCCCCGCGCAGGCTCTGGGTGAGTGTTTGCCAGCGAGGACCGTTGCCGTTGCTCTGGTTCCAGAACGTTACCAACTGTTCCTGAAAGGCCCGGTAGACCACCGGCGCCAGGGTATTGATCAGATTGGCGATTTCGACAATACGCACGGGCAAATGAAGCGGGGAGGTGGTCAACGGCTTCAGGGTCAGGAAGTGATTGCCCTCGACGCACAGCGTCGGCACCTTGAGGATGGCCTGCCGGGCCAGGATGCTGCTCAAGGTTTCATAGCGTGTTGGCCCTGGCACGATCTGGTCATCGATGAGCTCCCAGGTGGGAGTGCCCATCAGTGTCATGGCCGGGTCGATGTCCAGGTCTGGGTCTTTCTCCAGTAAAGACTGGCGCAGCAGTTCGCGAGCGGCTTCACGAAACGAAGGTCCGACGGACAGTTGAGTGGCCAGTTTGTGTGTTTCAGTGTCTGGAGGCGTTTGCTGCGAGGGTGTGGAGCTGGAGGTCGTCATGCGGGCATCCCTGTCTTGCCGATCAATGGAAAAGCCGAGCGCAGGCTCGGGTTTTCCATGTTAGGTATCAGCAAGCAGGGAATAGCAGTGCTTATGTAGGGCTGTCTTGGGCGTTCAGGCTGGGTTGGTACGCAGGTCCAACTCTACCAGGCGCCGCACTTCCTCGACGGCAAGGCCGGCACCGAGCAGGGCGTGCAACTTGCCGAACGCGGCTTCGCGGGTCATGCCTGCGCCGGACAACACGCCGGCGCCCCGCAAGCGGCTGCCGGCCTCGTAGACATCCAGCTCTACACCGCCTTCATGGCACTGAGTGATGGCGACCACCACCACACCTTGATCTTGCGCACGCTGCAAGCTGGCGAGGAACTGCGGATTATCGCTCGGCCCGGTGCCGCTGCCGAAGCACTCCAGCACCAAGCCCTGAATGCCGCTGCTGATGATTGCGTCTAGCTGTGCAGCGTCGAAACCGGGTATCAGCGGCAGTACGCCGACGTTCGCCAAGGCTTTGGGCTGACGGTAATCCAGCGCTGCCGGCAGGGTTTCGACACGGGCGAAGTCATCCTTGCGTTGCAAGGCCGCAAACGGATTGCGCCCAAAACTGCGAATCTTCGCGCAGCGGGTCGGTGCCATCAGCGCGCCGTGGAAGTACAGGTGCACACCCGGCTCCAACCCTTCGGCCAAGGCTGTCAACGCACCGCTGACGTTTTCCCAGGCATCGCTGTCGGGCACACCGGCGGGCAGCATCGAACCGGTGAACACCACCGGTGCCGGCAGGCCCAGCAGTTGGAAGCTCATGGCCGCCGCGCTGTAGGCCAGGGTGTCGGTGCCGTGCAGGATCAGCACGGCATCGCAGCCGGCGTCTACCGCCTCGACCACGGCGCTGCGCAGGCGCTGCCAGTAAGCGGGGTTCATGTTGGCGCTGTCGATCAGTGGTGACATTTCCCGGAAGCGCCACGCGGGCAGGTCTGCGTCGGCGAACTGTTCACGCATGCGTACTTCAAAACCAGACGCGGGTGCCAGGCCATTGGCGCTGGCCTGCATGCCAATGGTGCCGCCGGTATAGAGCACCATCACGTTATTAGCTGATTGCATCGAAAATCTCCTGAACGAAAAACGCCGCCGGGCCCAGAGCATGCCCAAGGCCGGGCGGCGTGTCATCTAGCCGTGATTAACGTTGCGCTTGAGCGCTCAGTTCAACTGCCGGGGCCGCTTCGGTTTTCACCGGGTTGGCCGGCCAGGCCTTGCGGTCCAGGTCCAGGTCGGGGAACTGGCTGGAATCGAACACCGGGGTCTTGATACCCGCCGCGCGCTGGTTGTCGTAGTCGTTGAGGATGCGCATGGCAATCTTGAACAGGAACGCCAGGGCGAACAGGTTGACGAACGCGAGCATGGTCATGGTGATGTCGGCGAAGGCAAACACCGTGCTCAAGTTCTCGATGGAGCCCCAGAAAATCAGCACCAGCACCAAAGCGCGATAACCCATCAGCACCTTGCGGTTGTTGCCGACCAGGAAGCGCAGGTTGCTCTCGCCCAAGTAGTAGTTGTACATGATCGACGTGAACACGAACAACGCCAGGGCCACCGAGATGAACATGCGGCCCCAGTCACCCACTACTGCCGCCAGGGAGTTCTGGGTCAGGGCAATGCCGTCGCCTTCAAAGCCTGGGGTGTAGAAACCCGACAGCAGGATCAGCAACGCAGTACAGGTGCAGATCACGAAGGTGTCGAGGAACACGCTGAACGCTTGCACCACGCCTTGGGCGATAGGGTGTTCTACCGACGCCACTGCCGCCACGTTAGGCGCACTGCCCAAGCCTGCTTCGTTGGCGAACACGCCGCGCTTTACACCCATGATGATCGCGCTGCCCACCAGGCCACCGAAGGCTTGGTCGAGGCCGAACGCGCTCTTGACGATGGTCGCGAGCATGGCCGGTACGTGGTCGAATTGCAGCACGATCACGTACAGGGTCACGGCGATGTAGACCAGGGTCTTGACCGGCACCAGCAGGTCGGCGATCGAGGCGATACGCTTGATCCCGCCGATGAACACCAGGCCCAGCAACACCGCCAGCGCGAGGCCGGTGTAGGTGGTGTCGAGCCCGAAGGCGTTGTTCAGCGAGTGGGTGACAGCGTGTGCTTGCAGGCCGTTGAAGGCAAAGCCGAAGGTCACCAGCAGCAGGAACGCCATGACCATCCCCAGCCAGCGCTTGTGCAGGCCGTGCTGGATGTAATACGCCGGGCCGCCACGGTAGGTGCCTTCAGCGTCGGTGCGCTTGTACAACTGGCCGAGGGAGCACTCGATAAAGCTCGAAGACATGCCCACCAGCGCGGTGACCCACATCCAGAACACGGCACCCGGGCCACCCAACGTCACGGCAATGCCGACACCGGCGATGTTACCGGCACCCACGCGGCCGGCCAGGCTGAGCATCAGCGCCTGGAACGAGCTGAGTTGGCCGGCGCTGCTCTTGAGGCTGTCTTTAAACACCGAGAACATGTGGAAAAAGTGACGCAACTGCACGAAACGCGAGCGGATCGTGAAATAACCGCCGAGCCCGACTATGAGCACGATCAGTACTTTCCCTGAGAGGAAGTCGTTGATGACTTCGAGCATGGAGTGTTCCTCGCTGATTTTTCTAATGGCAAACGCAGGACGGTCCGACGCATCGCTCGGCACCAGGCAGTGCACGACGCTCGATCCCCATCCTTTTGCGGGTGTTGTTATTCATGCGCTTTCGCGTGGTTCCCGGGCCTCGTTACCGACAGCCGCAGACGCGAAGAGGGGCGGCACTATACCTAGGCGAGCGTGATCCGTCTGCACGGGGCGATTAAAGGTTTCAGCGCGGTCGCGGAAGGGGAGGAAGGTTTGCGGTGCGATATTAGATTTTTTATGGGCGTCATGGAGCAACCTCAAGGCAAAAAAAAGGGCCTGAAGAACGAGCCTTCAGGCCCTCAAAAGGTGAGAGGTGTCTAGTCCCTCAACCTGGTGAGCAGTGCAACAAACGCTTAGGCCTTCAGCGGGACCAAGCGTGGAGCGATCATGTTTTCCGGGCGCAGGATGTCGTCGAGCATGGCGTCGTCGAGCAAGCCTTCTTCACGCACCAGTTCCAGCACGCCGCGCCCGCTTTCAAGAGCGATACGCGCAATGCGGGTGGCGTTTTCATAGCCGATGTACGGGTTCAGCGCGGTGACCAGGCCGATGGAGTGTTCCACCAGTTCGCGGCAGCGCGCTTCGTTGGCGGTGATGCCGACGATGCAGTGCTCGCGCAGCATGTCCATGGCGCGTTGTAGCAGGCGGATCGAGTCGAAGATCTTGAAGGCGATCAGCGGCTCCATCACGTTCAGTTGCAGTTGGCCGCCTTCGGCTGCCATGGTCAGGGCCAGGTCGTTACCGATGACCTGGAACGCTACCTGGTTGACCGCTTCCGGGATCACCGGGTTGACCTTGCCGGGCATGATCGAGCTGCCTGGCTGGCGAGCCGGCAGGTTGATCTCGTTGATGCCGGTGCGTGGGCCGCTGGACAGCAGGCGCAAGTCGTTGCAGATCTTGGACAGCTTCACGGCGGTACGCTTGAGCATGCCGGAGAACAGTACAAAGGCGCCCATGTCGGAGGTGGCTTCGATCAAGTCGGCCGCCGGTACCAGCGGCTGGCCGCTGATGGTGGCCAGGCGTTGTACGGCCAGGGCCTGGTAACGTGGGTCGGCGTTGATGCCGGTGCCGATGGCGGTGCCGCCCAGGTTCACTTCGGTGAGCAGCTCCGGTGCCAGGGTCTTCAGGCGCGCCAGGTCTTCGCCCAGGGTAGTGGCGAAAGCGCGGAATTCCTGGCCGAGGGTCATCGGCACGGCGTCTTGTAACTGGGTGCGGCCCATTTTCAGCACATGGCTGAACTCGGCGCCTTTGGCGGCGAACGCCTGGATCAGGCTGTCGAGGCTGGCCAGCAGCGCGTCATGGCCCAACAGCAGACCCAGGCGGATCGCGGTCGGGTAGGCGTCGTTGGTCGACTGCGCCATGTTCACGTCGTTGTTGGGGTGCAGGTACTGGTATTCGCCCTTCTGGTGACCCATGGCCTCCAGCGCGATGTTGGCGATGACTTCGTTGGCATTCATGTTGGTTGAAGTGCCGGCGCCGCCTTGAATCATGTCCACCACGAACTCTTCGTGGAAATCGCCGCGGATCAGACGAGCACAGGCTTCGCTGATGGCAGCGTGCTTGGCTTCGCTGAGCTGGCCCAACTCGCGGTTGGCGTCAGCGGCCGCTTGCTTGACCATTGCCAGACCGACCACCAATTTCGGGTAATGCGAAATCGGAACGCCCGAGAGGCGGAAGTTATTCACCGCTCGCAGGGTCTGGATGCCGTAATACGCTTGAGCCGGTACTTCGAGTACGCCAAGCAGGTCTTTTTCGGTACGGAATGATGCAGCAGAGGACATGACGGAAATCATCTCAATATGGACCCGGAACTGGCCGGAACGCTGCGAATGCTAGGCTTGTAGAACTTTTTGGGCCAATGCTGTTAAACACTGGCCTATGCACAAACGGCATAATGTGGATGTGACCCGGTTATCTTGGCGGGCGTGTGTGCCAAAATGGTGCATTCCGTGGGAGGCAGTGATGAACCTTGAGAGCAAGTGGTTGGAAGACTTCAGCGCCCTGGCGGCGACGCGTAGTTTTTCCCAGGCGGCTGAGCGGCGCTTTGTCACCCAGCCGGCGTTCAGTCGGCGTATCCGCAGCCTGGAAGCCGCGTTGGGCCTGACGCTGGTCAACCGTTCGCGTACACCGGTGGAGTTGACGGCGGCGGGGCAGTTGTTCCTGGTTACGGCGCGCACAGTGGTCGAACAGCTCGGTGAAGTCCTGCGCCATTTGCATCACCTGGAAGGCGGGCAGGGCGAAGTCATGCAAGTGGCGGCCGCCCACTCCCTGGCCTTGGGGTTCTTCCCGCGCTGGATCGCGCAGTTGCGCAACGAGGGCTTGAATATCGCCACGCGGCTGGTGGCCACCAACGTCGGCGACGCCGTGCACGCCCTGCGCGAAGGCGGTTGCGACCTGATGCTGGCGTTCTACGACCCGGACGCGGCGATGCAAATGGACGCCGAGATTTTCCCGTCGCTGCATCTGGGCAACACCGAAATGCTCCCGGTGTGCGCCGCCGATGCCGAGGGCAAGCCGCTGTTCGACCTGGAGGGCGAGGGCAGCGTGCCGCTGCTGGCCTACAGCGCCGGCGCGTTCCTTGGCCGCTCGGTGAATTTGCTGCTGCGCCAGAGGGCTCTGCGCTTTACTACCATCTATGAAACCGCCATGGCCGACAGCCTCAAGAGCATGGCGCTCGAAGGCTTGGGGATCGCCTGGGTACCGCAGTTGAGCGTACGTGCAGAGTTGGCGCGCGGCGAACTGGTGGTGTGCGGCGGGCCGCAATGGCATGTGCCGCTGGAGATTCGCTTGTATCGCTGCGCGTTGGTGCGCAAGGCGAATGTGCGGTTGTTGTGGAGGAAGCTGGAAGGTGGGGCAGCGCAAAGCGCTTGAGCCCAGCGCAGAACACATGTGGGAGCTGGCTTGCCTGCGATAGCGGTGTGTCAGCCAACCTATTTGGCTCTGATCCACTGCTATCGCAGGCAAGCCAGCTCCCACAGGATTTCGTGGTGTATTCGCTGACTCTTAAGTCAATAAAACCGCCACTTTGCGCCGCTAGACAGATGGTCATCCCAGGGGCTGTTTATCTGGATTATTACGGTATACTGCGCGGCCTTCGGCCGGTCCAAACCGGCCTTAATTCGTACACCAAGCCACGCTGGATTTCCCGCGTGGCTTGTTGTTTTTTGACGCGCCTGCGGGCGCCCAGAGAGAAGAGGCACGACGATGAGTGCATTGGTTGGCGTGATCATGGGCTCCAAGTCCGATTGGTCCACCCTTAGCCACACCGCCGATATGCTGGAAAAACTCGGCATTCCGTACGAAGTGAAGGTGGTCTCCGCCCACCGCACCCCGGATTTGCTGTTCCAGTATGCCGATGAAGCAGAATCCCGTGGCATCGAGGTGATCATCGCCGGTGCCGGCGGCGCGGCGCACTTGCCTGGCATGTGTGCGGCCAAGACTCACCTGCCCGTGCTTGGCGTGCCGGTGCAGTCGTCGATGCTCTCGGGCGTGGATTCGCTGTTGTCCATTGTGCAGATGCCGGCTGGCATTCCGGTGGCAACCCTGGCGATCGGCAAGGCCGGTGCGATCAACGCAGCCTTGCTGTCCGCCAGCATCCTGGGCGCCAAGCACCCGCAGTTTCATGCGGTGCTGAAAAAATTCCGTGCTGAGCAGACAGACAGCGTGCTGGACAATCCAGACCCACGCATCGCCTGAGGTTGTTGACGATGAAAATCGGTGTAATCGGTGGCGGCCAACTGGGCCGCATGCTGGCTTTGGCGGGTACGCCGCTGGGGATGAACTTCGCTTTCCTGGACCCGGCGCCGGACGCCTGCGCTGCGGCCCTGGGTGAACACCTGCGCGCTGACTACAGCGACCCGGACCACCTGCGCCAACTGGCCGATGAAGTTGACCTTGTGACCTTCGAATTCGAAAGCGTCCCGGCCGAAACCGTGGCCTTCCTGTCGCAGTTCGTGCCGGTGTACCCGAGCGCCGAAGCCTTGCGCATCGCTCGCGACCGCTGGTTCGAAAAGAGCATGTTCAAGGACCTGGGCATTCCGACCCCGGCCTTCGCCGATATCCAGTCCCAGGCGGACCTGGACGCGGCGGTCGCCAGCATCGGCCTGCCGGCGGTGTTGAAAACCCGCACCCTGGGCTACGACGGCAAGGGCCAGAAAGTCCTGCGCACCGCGGCCGATGTGGTCGGCACTTTTGCCGAGCTGGGCAGCGTTGCCTGCCTGCTGGAAGGCTTCGTGCCGTTCACTGGCGAAGTCTCGCTGATTGCCGTACGCGCTCGTGATGGCGAAACCCGCTTTTACCCGTTGGTGCACAACACCCACGACAGCGGCATCCTCAAGCTCTCCGTGGCCAGCACCGACCACCCGTTGCAGGCCCTGGCCGAAGATTATTCCAGCCGCGTCCTCAAGCAACTGGATTATGTTGGCGTGATGGCGTTCGAGTTCTTTGAGGTCGACGGTGGCCTCAAGGCCAACGAAATCGCCCCGCGTGTGCACAACTCCGGGCACTGGACCACCGAAGGCGCCGAGTGCAGCCAGTTCGAAAACCACCTGCGGGCTGTGGCGGGCTTGCCGTTGGGCTCCACGGCCAAGGTCGGCGAGAGCGCCATGCTCAACTTCATCGGCTCTGTACCGCCGGTGGAGCGTGTGATGGCGATCGACGATTGTCACGTGCATCACTACGGCAAGGCCTTCAAGGCCGGGCGCAAGGTCGGCCACGCCAACCTGCGTTGCAAGGACCGTGCGACGCTGCAGGCGCAGATCCTCAAGGTTGAAGCACTGATCGCCGAACAATAAGCCTGGCCACGGCGGGAACCATTGGGGTTCTGCGTCTCTCTGATTGCAGGATGCCAAAGCCTGACTAGGCTTTGGCATGACTCATACCAATCAGAGGGAAATGCCATGGGTATCATCGGAACCATCTTTATCGGCTTGATCGTCGGCCTGCTGGCGCGCTTCCTCAAGCCTGGCGACGACAGCATGGGCTGGATCATGACCATCCTGCTGGGTATCGCCGGTTCCCTGGCCGCGACCTACGGCGGTCAGGCCCTGGGGATCTACCAGGCAGGCCAGGGCGCAGGTTTCATCGGCGCGCTGGTGGGTGCCATCGTGTTGCTGGTGATCTACGGCCTGATCAAAAAGAAGTAATCAGCCGACAAAGTCCTCTGCGCTGCGCAGGCGCAGAGGGCTAGAATGCTCGGCACTTGTATTTGCCGAGCCTCTCCATGCGCCGTCTTCTGTTAACGCTTCTTCTGCTGGGCTCTGGCCTGGCGCACGCTGGCGAACTGCCGGAAACCGACTGGCTCGACCTGATGCCGCTGTCGGATCAGAAAGCTCTCGAAGCCATGCCCGAGATCGACCACAACTCCCCCGAAGCTCAAGGCACGTTCACCGAAAAGGGTGGCTTGAAGCAGAGCAAGGGCCTGCCTGCGGTGATGTATTCCACCAAGACCGTAGCGGCCATGAACGGCAAGAATATCCGCATTGGCGGCTATCCGGTGCCGCTTGAAACGGACGCCAAGGGCCGCAGCACATTGTTCTTCCTCGTGCCTTACCCGGGCGCCTGCATACACGTGCCGCCACCGCCGCCTAATCAACTGGTGCTGGTGCGCTATCCCAAGGGGTTGAAGCTGGATGATATCTACACGCCGCTGTGGGTCACGGGCACGCTGAAGGTGGAGAAGGTCAATAACGACTTGGCAGATGCCGCGTATGCGCTGGAGGCGGGGAAGGTGCGGGTGGTGAAGGAGTCTGATCTCTAAAGCTCAGAGCATAATCTGTGGGAGCTGGCTTGCCTGCGATAGCAACGCCTCGGTGTTCCTGATACACCCAGTTGCCTGCATCGCAGGCAAGCCAGCTCCCACATTTGATTGGGTTTACAAGGCCAGTGCCGTGATGCTCACGCCTAGAGTGTGGCTTTCGCCGGGCGCCAGGTTCACGACATCGTCCAGCACGTTGGCCGTCTCGATGCACAACATACTCTGCCAGCCGTCATCGGCCATATCGTCGAAAGCCTTGGCGCGTTCGGTCCAGGGGTTCCAGACCACGGTGGATTTCGAGCCTTCGCTGGTGAGCTGGATACGGCGCTGCCAATCGCTATCGACGATGTTCAACTGGGCCGGCGTATTCAGGTAAATGCGGTCTGTTTCGGCGCTGAAGTGCAGCAGCCCGGCTTGCTGTTTCTCGGCCCACCCGTCGGCGGTATCGATGTAAGCCACGCCATCCAGGCCCTCGACCTGCACCTTGCGCACATCGCTCACGGCGAAGTAGGTGTGCAATGCCTGGCTGAGGGTCACGGCGTCGGCGCCGCGGTTGTGGCTGGTCAGGCGGATGTGCAGTTGGTCATCCAACAGCAGGCTCAGCGTCAGGTCTACCTGATGGGGCCAGCCTGGAAAGCCGCCAGCCGGCACCGGCAATACCAAGTCCACTCGCAGCGTCTGGCCGTCGAGTTCGGTGGTGGCCAGTTCCCAGCGGGCGGTGCGCACAAAACCGTGGGCGCCGGCAGGCTGATCACTCTGGCGCATGGCTTTGACGCTTTGCGGGTTGCGGTCGAACACCCCGAACCACGGCCAGCACACCGGTACGCCGGTACGAATGCCTTTGCCCTGCTTGAACACTGCCTCAGGGTTCGGCCAGATCAGCGGCTGTTCGCCCTCGCGCTGGTAACTGAAGATATGCGCACCCTGTTGGGCCACCATCAGCTCGGCGCCGTTGTGGCGGATGCGCCAGCAGTCCAGCTCGTCGATTTTTACCGTCTCAACGTGGGGCGTAGGCATGACAAAGCTCTCTTAGTGGCAGGCAATGGGGCAATTGACCGTTAAAACCCGGCGAGGTTTAACGCGCCCGTGACGGTACCGAGCGCGTGCGGCCGCTGCCATCGATGGCGACGAACACGAATACGGCTTCGGTCACCTTGCGCCATTCGCTGGACAACGGATCGTCGCTCCACACTTCGACCATCATCTGGATCGAACTGCGGCCGATTTCCAGGGCCTGGGTATAGAAGGAAAGCTGCGCACCCACGGCCACCGGCACCAGAAACGCCATGCGATCAATGGCCACGGTGGCCACGCGCCCACCGGCGACCTTGCTGGCCATTGCCGTGCCGGCGAGGTCCATCTGCGCGACCAGCCAGCCGCCGAAGATATCGCCAAAACCGTTGGTTTCACGCGGGAGCGCGGTGATTTGCAGGGCGAGATCGCCTTGCGGGATAGGATCTTCTTGTTCGAGTTCGATCATGCCGAGGGTGCCTCTGACCCGTGACGCTTCATGGGTATTTCAAGTGGATAGCCGTCTTCTCAGAAAAACGTTTCAGCACCAACATACACCGCTCGATGCGTTTCTCGTAAGGCGAACTAAAGGGAAACTCTGCCAAACCGGCTGGACGGCACCCAACAACGTTTTGGCACAGCAGCCCCTCAAGACAGCGGGTCTGGCGCTTGCACCGGCGAGTATATCGAGACCCTGGCGCCACGACGACCTCCCGACGCTCATTTGGTCGGTAAATAGATGCTGTATCGGGGCTTTTGCGCGCAACTGTGCTCCTGGCGCTGTGCTTTTTCGGGCGATTTGCTATCTTGCCAAACCCGCCGCAAGTCACGGGCGTGCAGTCCTTTACGATGATTACTATAAGAGAAGCCTTGCCATGTCCTCCGTGCCCGCAAGCAGTGCGCAACCCTCGCGCCCGCTGACCCGCAACGACTACAAAACCCTGTCGCTGTCTGCCCTGGGTGGAGCGCTGGAGTTCTACGACTTCATCATCTTTGTGTTTTTCGCCACCGTGGTCGGGAAACTGTTCTTCCCTGTGGACATGCCCGAATGGCTGCGCATGATGCAGACCTTCGGCATCTTCGCCGCCGGCTACCTGGCGCGCCCCTTGGGCGGCATCATCATGGCGCACTTTGGTGACCTGCTGGGGCGCAAGAAGATGTTCACCCTGAGCATCTTCATGATGGCCGTACCCACCCTGATCATGGGGCTGCTGCCCACCTACGCGCAGATCGGCCTGTGGGCGCCGGTCCTGTTGCTACTGATGCGCATCATCCAGGGCGCGGCGATCGGCGGCGAAGTACCGGGCGCCTGGGTGTTCGTCTCCGAGCACGTCCCGCCGCGCCACATCGGCTACGCCTGCGGCACCCTGACCAGCGGCCTCACCGCCGGTATTCTGCTGGGCTCGTTGGTGGCTACCGCCATCAATAGCGCCTATACACCGGAACAGGTCTCTGATTACGCTTGGCGGATTCCTTTCCTGCTCGGCGGCGTATTCGGCCTGCTGTCGGTGTACCTGCGTCGTTGGCTGCATGAAACCCCGATCTTCGCCGAGATGCAGCAACGCAAGAGCCTGGCCGCTGAACTGCCCTTGCGCGCCGTGTTGCGCGATCACCGTGGCGCCATTGTGCTGTCGATGCTGCTGACCTGGCTATTGTCGGCCGGCGTGGTGGTAGTCATCCTGATGACCCCGACCGTGCTGCAAACCATCTACCACTTCAGCCCTACGGTTGCGCTGCAAGCCAATAGTCTGGCCATCGTGACCCTGAGCCTGGGTTGCATCGCCTCGGGTGCGCTGGCCGACCGCTTTGGAGCCGGTCGCGTGCTGGTCACAGGTTGCGCACTGCTGCTGGCGACCTCCTGGACGCTGTATCACAGCCTGATGGCCCACCCGGACTGGCTGTTCCCGTTGTATGCCCTGACCGGCTTGTTTGTCGGCACCATCGGCGTGGTGCCCTACGTGATGGTCAAAGCCTTCCCGCCGGTGGTGCGCTTCAGCGGTCTGTCGTTCTCCTATAACGTTGCTTATGCCGTGTTCGGCGGGTTGACGCCATTGGCGGTGTCGCTGCTGATGAAGGAGAGCCCGATGGGCCCGGCTTACTATGTGGCCGTCCTGTGTGTGATGGGGATGCTGGTGGGCGGGTATCTGTGGAAACGCGGCCGCTGAAGCCTGCACATTCAGATAGTGGCCTTTCATCTAATTGTCATATTTCAGACATAGAGTGTTCACACGGCCTGCCGATACTTGGCCCCGATCCAATTATCCCTATCTGCTAGGAGCAAGGCATGAAACTGAAACGTTTGATGGCGGCAATGACTTTTGTCGCTGCTGGCGTTGCGACCGCCAACGCGGTGGCCGCTGGTGTTGATCCGGCAATCCCGGCTTACGTCAAGACCACTGGTGTGTCGGGCAACCTGTCCAGCGTCGGCTCCGATACCTTGGCTAACCTGATGACCCTGTGGGCCGAGGGTTACAAAAAGGAATACCCGAACGTCAACATCCAGATTCAAGCTGCCGGCTCTGCCACTGCGCCACCTGCGCTGACTGAAGGCACCTCCAACCTGGGCCCGATGAGCCGCAAGATGAAGGACACCGAACTGGCTGCCTTCGAGCAGAAGTACGGCTACAAGCCAACGGCAATCCCGGTTGCGGTGGATGCCCTGGCGGTATTTGTGCACAAGGACAACCCGATCCAGCACCTGACGATGGAACAGGTCGATGCGATCTTCTCCTCGACGCGTCTGTGCGGCGCCAAAGCCGATGTGAAAACCTGGGGTGACCTGGGCGTGACCGGCGACCTGGCCAACAAGCCAGTGCAACTGTTCGGGCGTAACTCGGTATCTGGCACCTACGGCTACTTCAAGGAAGAAGCCCTGTGCAAAGGCGACTACAAGCCAAACGTGAACGAACAACCGGGCTCGGCTTCGGTCGTGCAGTCGATCAGCTCCTCGCTGAACGGCATCGGTTACTCGGGCATCGGCTACAAGACCGCCAGCGTGAAGACCGTGCCATTGGCCAAGAAAGGCAGCACTGACTACATCGAAGACTCCGAAGAAAACGCCCTGAACGGCAAGTATCCGCTGTCGCGTTTCCTCTACGTGTATGTCAACAAAGCCCCGAACAAGCCACTGGCGCCGCTGGAAGCTGAGTTCGTGAAACTGGTGCTGTCCAAGCAGGGCCAGGAAGTGGTGGTCAAAGACGGCTACATCCCGCTGCCAGCCAAAGTCGCCGCCAAGGCCCTGGCTGACCTGGGTCTGAAAGAAGGCAACTAAGCCTGCGATACCTGATGTAGACGCATGCTTTTCTGTGGGAGCGGGCTTGCCCGCGATGCTGGCGACGCGGTTTAGCGTTGAAATCGTGTTGATGGCATCGCGGGCAAGCCCGCTCCCACATAAGCAGTCTGCATCCCTAATTTTTATCCGCTGCCAGCCCTGCTTCGCGGCGGATTTGTTGCGTCACTGCACTGTCATCTTTCTGTCATACAGGATCGCTAGGGTGTGCGCATGAATGATCTGGCCAATTCCACCATGACGACGACTTCCCCTCCCAAGCGCATTGATTTCAATACGCCTGAGCTGCAACGCAAGCGCCGCATCCGCGCGCTCAAGGATCGCTTCACCCGTTGGTATGTGCTGGTCGGCGGCCTCGCCGTGCTGGCCGCCATTACCCTGATCTTCTTCTTCCTCGCCTATGTGGTTGCGCCATTGTTCCAGGGCGCCTCGTTGACCAAGGAAGACGCGTTGACGCCCGATTGGATGCAGGACGCCGGCAAGCCGTTGATGATCTCCCTCGAAGAACAGAACCAGGTCGCCATGCGGGTTTCCGACAAGGGCCAGGCGCTGTTCTTTGCCGTGGACACCGGTGCCGAGCTCAAGCGTGTCGACCTGCCGATTCCGGCCGGTACCAGCGTTGCTTCCATTGGTGAAGATCAGCCGGGCAGCCCGCTGGTGATTCTCGGCTTGTCCAATGGCCAGTCTTTGGTGTTTCGCCACACCTATAAGGTGTCGTACCCGGACGGCAAGAAAACCATCACCCCAGCGATCGAGTACCCCTACGGCGAAACGCCGATCGTGCTGGATGACACCGGTCGTCCCTTGGAACACGTTGCGCTCAACGCCACCGATACCTCCCTGGTGGTGGCAGGTTCCGCCGGTTCGCACTTGAACGTGCTGACCCTGAGCCGTGAAGAAAACATGATGACCGGTGAGGTCACCAGCGAGCAGAAGCGCGTCGAGCTGCCGCAGATGACCGAGCCGGTGAAGGCGATCTTCATCGACCCACGCCAGCAGTGGTTGTATGTGATCAACGGTCGTGCCCTGGCCGACGTGTTCAGCCTGCGCGACAAGAGCCTCAACGGTCGCTACAAACTGTTGGAAGACGCCGACACGGAAATCACCGCCAGCACCCAGTTGGTCGGCGGTATCTCGCTGATCCTGGGTAACTCCAAAGGCGGCCTGGCCCAGTGGTTCATGGCCCGCGACCCCGATGGCGAACAGCGCCTGAAGCAGATCCGCACCTTCCAGATGGGCACCGCGCCCATCGTCGAAATCAGCGCTGAAGAGCGCCGCAAAGGCTTCACCGCCCTGGATGCTGCTGGCCAGTTCGGCGTGTTCCACAGCACTGCCCACCGCACCTTGCTGGTGGACCCGGTGGTCGACGGCCAGGGTCTGTTCGGCATGTCGCCACGGGCCAACCGTGTGATTGTCGAGGCGGGTGGCAAGCTGCAACCGTTGTTGCTCGACAACCCGCATCCGGAAGTGTCGTGGAGCGCGTTGTGGAGCAAGGTCTGGTACGAGAACTACGACGAGCCTAAATACGTCTGGCAATCCACGGCCGCCAACACTGACTTCGAACCCAAGATGAGCCTGGCCCCGCTGACCTTCGGTACCTTGAAGGCCGCGTTCTACGCCATGTTGCTGGCGGCGCCACTGGCGGTTGCTGCAGCGATCTACACCGCTTACTTCATGGCGCCGAGCCTGCGCCGCAAGGTCAAGCCGGTGATCGAGCTGATGGAAGCCATGCCGACGGTGATCCTCGGATTCTTCGCCGGCCTGTTCCTGGCGCCGTATGTGGAAGGGCACCTGCCGGGCATTTTCAGCCTGTTGATGCTGTTGCCGATTGGCATCCTGGTCGCCGGCTTTGTCTTCAGCCGCTTGCCTGAGTCGATCCGCCTGCGCGTTCCCGATGGTTGGGAAAGCGCGATCCTGATTCCTGTGATCCTGTTGGTGGGCTGGCTCTCGCTGTACATGAGCCCGTACCTGGAAACCTGGTTCTTCGGCGGTGACATGCGCATGTGGATCTCCCACGATCTGGGCATTACCTACGACCAGCGCAACGCGTTGGTGGTCGGCCTGGCCATGGGTTTTGCGGTGATCCCGAACATCTACTCCATCGCCGAAGACGCCGTGTTCAGCGTGCCACGCGGCCTGACTCTGGGTTCCCTGGCCCTGGGCGCCACGCCGTGGCAGACCATGACCCGCGTGGTCATCCTCACCGCCAGCCCGGGCATCTTCTCGGCGCTGATGATCGGCATGGGCCGCGCTGTGGGCGAGACCATGATCGTACTGATGGCTACCGGTAACACCCCGGTGATGGAGATGAACCTGTTCGAGGGCCTGCGCACCCTGGCGGCCAACGTTGCGGTGGAGATGCCCGAGTCGGAAGTGGGCGGCAGTCATTACCGCGTGCTGTTCCTCTCGGCGCTGGTGCTGCTGTTGTTCACCTTCATCATGAACACCCTCGCCGAGCTGATTCGTCAGCGTCTGCGCAAGAAATACTCGTCGCTTTAAGAAAGGTAGAAGTCTGTGAAACAGAACTCCCTGAATGGATGGTTCAAGAGCGGCGCCCCCGGCGTCTGGATCAGCGGTGGCGCGGTGTCCATCGCGGTCATCATGACCATTGGTTTGCTGGCTGTGATTGCGGTGCGGGGCCTGGGCCATTTCTGGCCGGCCGACCTGATCCAGGCGAACTACAACGTGCCAGGCCAGGCCAACCACATCGTCATCGGCGAAGTGGTCCAGAAAGAAGAAGTGCCGCGCGAGCGCCTGAAAAGCGCGGGCCTGCCGGTGCCGGACCAAGGCCCGGAATTCATGACCCGTGAGCTGATCAAGGTCGGCAACCGCGACCTGAACGGTAACGACTTCACCTGGATTGTCGGTGAGTGGCTGAAGGACCAGACCAAGCCTGCGAACCTGATGGCCATCGAGCGTCGTGAGTGGGGCAACTTCTACGGCACCCTGGTCAACGTCAAGCAGGACGGCAAGGTGATTGCCGAAGGCGAGGCCGCGTGGCCGGAGCTGCAAGCCCGCGTGGACCGCGTGAACAAGCTGGCCGCTCAGCTCAAGAGCCTGGAAAAAACCGATATTGGCGCAATCAACGCAGGGCTGGAGCGCATCCGCCTGCACGGTCGCAAACTGGAACTGGAAGGCAAGCTCGACGCTGCCGCCCAGGCCGACATGGACGCCGACCGCGCCGAGCTGAACGCCCGCTACCAGGACATCGAAGCGCGCCTGGCCGACCTGCATGCCCAGTTCAACCGCGACGCCCTGACGGCGCGTGACGGCAACGGCAAGGAAGTGGAAATCGGCATCGGCAAAGTGGTGCACGCCTACCAGCCGAACGCCATGGGCACGATGACCAAAATCGGCTTCTACTTCAGCAAGGTCTGGGAATTCCTCAGCGATGACCCACGGGAAGCCAACACCGAAGGCGGGATCTTCCCGGCCATCTTCGGCACCGTGATGATGACCCTGATCATGGCAATGATCGTGACCCCGTTTGGCGTACTGGCCGCGGTGTACCTGCGTGAATACGCCAAGCAGAACACCTTGACGCGCATCATCCGCATCGCCGTGAACAACCTGGCCGGCGTACCGGCTATCGTCTACGGCGTGTTCGGCCTGGGCTTCTTCGTGTATGTACTGGGGGGCTCGGTCGACCGTCTGTTCTTCGCTGAAGCGCTGCCTGCGCCGACCTTCGGTACGCCGGGGTTGCTCTGGGCTTCGCTGACCCTGGCGCTGCTGGCGGTGCCTGTGGTGATCGTGGCCACCGAAGAAGGCTTGGCGCGGATTCCTCGCACCGTGCGTGAAGGCTCCCTGGCGCTCGGCGCGACCAAGGCGGAAACGTTGTGGAAGATCGTGCTGCCAATGGCCAGCCCGGCGATGATGACCGGCATGATCCTCGCCGTGGCCCGTGCCGCGGGTGAGGTGGCACCGCTGATGCTGGTGGGTGTAGTGAAGCTGGCGCCGTCGCTGCCGCTGGATGGCAACTACCCGTACTTGCACCTGGACCAGAAGATCATGCACCTGGGCTTCCATATTTATGACGTCGGCTTCCAGAGCCCCAACGTCGAAGCCGCACGGCCGTTGGTGTACGCCACCGCCTTGCTGCTGGTATTGGTGATTGCCACGCTCAACCTGTCGGCAGTGTGGATTCGTAACCACCTGCGCGAAAAATACAAAGCGCTGGACAGCTAATGCGATCCAATGTGGGAGCTGGCTTGCCTGCGATGGCATCACCGCGGTTTTACTGCAATACCGCGCCACCCGCATCGCAGGCAAGCCAGCTCCCACAGGGCTCGGTGTCAGGCACAGAATTTGAGTAAGCCGCCCCGGCGGTTCAACGAAATGAATTGGTAGCACAGGGAGCATCCCATGCAACACGAAACCCAATCCCACGGCATCAACATGTCCGCCCTGGGTCGCGACAAGCAGAGCCTGAGCCTGGCCCAGGAAACCGTGGCCATCGAAGTCCCCGGCCTGAGCCTGTACTACGGCGACAAGCAGGCACTGTTCGATGTCAGCATGAACATCCCCAAGCAACGCGTGACCGCCTTCATCGGCCCGTCGGGCTGCGGCAAGTCCACGTTGTTGCGTACCTTCAACCGCATGAATGACCTGGTGGACGGTTGCCGTGTAGAAGGTGCAATCAACCTCTACGGCACCAATATCTACCGCAAGGGCGAAGACGTGGCCGAGCTGCGTCGCCGCGTGGGCATGGTGTTTCAGAAGCCCAACCCGTTCCCCAAGACCATCTACGAAAACGTGGTCTACGGCCTGCGTATCCAGGGCATCAACAAGAAACGCATCCTCGACGAAGCGGTTGAGTGGGCGCTCAAGGGCGCGGCATTGTGGGACGAGGTCAAGGACCGCCTGCACGAATCGGCACTCGGCTTGTCCGGCGGCCAGCAGCAGCGCCTGGTGATCGCCCGTACCATCGCCGTAGAGCCGGAAGTGTTGCTGCTCGACGAACCGTGCTCGGCGCTCGACCCGATCTCCACCTTGAAAGTCGAAGAGCTGATCTACGAGCTCAAGTCCAAGTTCACCATCGTCATCGTGACCCACAACATGCAACAGGCGGCGCGGGTTTCCGACTACACCGCGTTCATGTACATGGGCAAGCTGGTGGAGTTCGGCGATACCGACACCCTGTTCACCAATCCGGCGAAGAAGCAGACCGAAGACTACATCACCGGTCGCTACGGCTAGTTGGAGCAGCTGCAAGCCGCAAGTTTCAAGCGGCAAGTAAGAGCAGTTCAACGGAACGACACACATCAGCTTGCAGCTTGTAGCTTGCGGCTTACAGCTTTTGCGGAGCAACCCCATGATTAGCAAAGAAGGCCTTACCCACCACATCTCCGCGCAGTTCAATGCCGAGCTTGAGGAAGTGCGCAGCCACCTCCTGGCGATGGGCGGGCTGGTGGAGAAGCAAGTCAATGATGCGGTCACCGCGCTGATCGAGGCCGACTCGGGCCTGGCTCAGCAGGTGCGTGAGATTGACGAGCAGATCAACCAGATGGAACGCAATATCGACGAAGAGTGCCTGCGCATTCTTGCCCGCCGCCAGCCAGCGGCCTCGGACCTGCGTTTGATCATCAGCATTTCCAAGTCGGTGATCGACCTGGAGCGCATTGGCGATGAAGCCACCAAGATTGCCCGCCGCGCCATCCAGCTGTGCGAAGAGGGTGAGGCGCCCCGTGGCTACGTGGAAGTGCGCCATATCGGCGATCAGGTGCGCAACATGGTGCGCGATGCCCTCGACGCTTTCGCCCGCTTTGACGCCGAACTGGCGTTGTCGGTGGCTCAGTACGACAAGATCATCGACCGCGAATACAAGACCGCGCTGCGCGAGTTGGCCACCTACATGATGGAAGACCCGCGTTCGATCTCGCGGGTCTTGAACATTATCTGGGTGCTGCGCTCCCTGGAGCGTATCGGCGACCACGCGCGCAATATCTCGGAATTGGTGATTTATCTGGTGCGCGGCACCGACGTCCGGCACATGGGCCTCAAGCGCATGAAGGCCGAAGTTGAAGGCACTGCTGATCTAATCCCTAATGTTCCGGGCGAATCTGACGATAAGTAAGGTTGCCCGAGAAATTAACGCCCGGCCTCTGGCCGGGCGTTTTTGTTTGCGGCATCTGAATTTTTTGCACAGCAGGCGCCATAAAGTCCTTCTGTGACCCGCGAGTTTTGGCAAAATGCCATCAGTCAGGCGTTTTGCAGACGTTTTTATAGGATGAAGGGTCGATGAGTAAAGTCAGTGTGTTGGTGGTGGATGACGCCTCGTTTATTCGCGACCTGGTGAAGAAGTGCCTGCGTAATTACTTCCCCGGGATCAAGATCGAAGATGCGGTGAACGGCAAAAAGGCGCAATCCATCCTCATGCGCGAAACCTTCGACCTGGTGCTGTGTGACTGGGAAATGCCGGAAATGTCCGGCATTGAGCTGTTGACCTGGTGCCGCGAGCAAGCGCACCTGAAGGCCATGCCGTTCGTGATGGTGACCAGCCGTGGCGACAAGGAAAACGTGGTGCAGGCTATTCAGGCGGGGGTTTCCGGCTACGTCAGCAAGCCGTTCACCAACGAGCAGTTGCTGAACAAGGTCAAGCAGGCCCTGCACAAGATCGGTCGCCTCGATGCGCTGATTGCCAGCGCGCCGACCAAGATGAACTCAGCCTTTGGCAACGACTCCCTGAGCGCCCTGACCGGCGGCAAACCCGAAGCGGTCAAGCCGGCCCCGGTGGCGGCGCCCAGCAAAGGTCTGCTCAATACACCGCCAGCCAAGGCCCCCGCAGCAGCGGCGCCGACGGGCAGTCGCGGTCAGGGCCAGTTGCGCCTCGCAAGTGGCACCCAGCAATGCGTGATCAAGGCCTTGAGCATCAAGGAAGCGTTGCTGGTGGTAAAGCGTGGCGAGGTCCTGCCACAAGTACTGGAAAGCGCCGTGCTCGACCTTGAACAGGGCGACAACGCCGAAGTCGCACGGCTCAACGGCTACCTGCACGCCATCGTCGCCTACGAGCCCAAGCCCGACAGCGACTGGTTGCAACTGACTTTCCGCTTTATCGACCAGGATGCGCAGAAGCTGGACTACATATCCCGCCTGATCGCCCGTGGCACGGCGCAGAAGCATTTCGTGCCGGGTGCGTGAAGCACCGCGACGCCTATCCCCTGTAGGAGCGAGCTTGCTCGCGAAAAACGCCAACGATAACGCGTGCTTCCTGAATAAACGCGGCGCCTGTGAGTTTTTCGCGAGCAAGCTCGCTCCTACAGAGGGCGTCTACAGTCAGTCCAGCAACAACACCTTGGCCAACACGATCTTCGGCCCTTTCATCTTCTTGATGATGATCCGCAAGCCTTCAACTTCCAGCACTTCTTCTTCTTCCGGCACGCGCTTGAGCGTGTCGTAGATCAGGCCGGCCAGGGTTTCGGCTTCGATGTGGTCCAGGTCGACGCCCAACAGGCGTTCCACCTTGAACAACGGCGTGTCGCCACGCACCAGCAGTTTGCCGGGCTGGTAGGCGAGGATGCCGCGCTCGGCCTTGCGATGTTCGTCCTGGATATCGCCCACCAACACTTCCAGCACGTCTTCCATGGTCAAGTAGCCGATGATCTTGCCGTCGGCTTCTTCCACCAGGGCGAAGTGCGCGCCGCCTTTGCGGAACTGCTCCAGCAGTTGCGACAACGGCATATGCCGCGATACGCGTTCCAGTGGGCGGGTCAATTCGGCCAGGTTGAACGATTCGGGGATATGGTCCAGGGCAGCCAGTTCCAGGAGCAAATCCTTGATGTGCAGCAAGCCGACAAACTCGTTGCGCACCGCGTCATACACCGGGTAACGGCTGAATTTATGGCGACGGAACAGCGCGAGGATTTCCTTGAGCGGGGCGTTGAAGTCCAGGGTCACCAGGTCTTCCCGGGAGTTGGCCCAGTCCACTACTTCCAGCTCGCCCATTTCCACGGCGGAGGCCAGTACGCGCATGCCTTGGTCGCTGGGGTCCTGGCCACGGCTGGAGTGCAGGATCAGCTTGAGTTCTTCGCGGCTGTAATGGTGCTCATGGTGGGGGCCAGGCTCGCCTTGGCCCGCGATACGGAGGATGGCGTTGGCACTGGCGTTGAGCAGGTAGATGGCCGGGTACATCGCCCAGTAGAACAGGTACAGCGGCACGGCCGTCCACAGCGACAGCAACTCGGGTTTGCGAATCGCCCAGGATTTGGGGGCCAGTTCGCCGACCACGATGTGCAGGTAGGAAATCACGAAGAAGGCGGCAAAGAACGACACGCCCTTGATCACTTCCGGCGACTGCACGCCGACCGCGCCCAGCATCGGCTCGAGGATGTGCGCAAAGGCCGGTTCACCGACCCAGCCCAGGCCCAGGGACGCCAGGGTGATACCCAGCTGGCAAGCCGACAGGTAGGCGTCGAGCTGGCTGTGCACGGTACGCAGGATCTGCCCGCGCCAGCCGTTCTTATGGGCGATGGCCTCGACGCGGGTGGCGCGCAGTTTGACCATGGCAAATTCCGCCGCAACGAAGAAACCGTTGAGCAGTACCAGGATCAGTGCAAAAAGAATCATGCCGAAATCGGCGAAGAGTGTAGCGAGGGTAATGCCAGGGGAAGGGTCCATGATGGGGTTTTGCAGGTTCCGTGTGTTCAATAAGGGGTGACAGGTAGGCCTGAAAGGCAGGCGCAAGTCGGCCAATGTAGCGGCTGACGGGGCGCTTGCCTAGTGCCCGCTGCCGGGCGGGGCTGCAAAGTCGTGTCGCAGAACCCGTGTGGGAGCTGGCTTGCCTGCGATGGCGGTCTGCCTGCTACCGATAATTTGGCTGACCCGCCGTCATCGCAGGCAAGCCAGCTCCCACAGTGGGCCGTGCTCACTTCCGCTTAATCATCGGCCTCGACCGCTCGCGAACGGTTTACCTGCGCCGGCGGAAAATGACAGGTAAAGGTACTGCCATGCCCCAGCACGCTGCTTATTTCCAGGCGGGCCCGATGGCGCAGCAGCACATGCTTGACGATGGCCAGGCCCAGCCCGGTGCCGCCGGTGTTGGAGTTGCGGCTGGAGTCGACACGGTAGAAGCGCTCGGTCAGGCGCGGCAGGTGCTTGGCGTCGATACCGATACCCGAGTCCTGCACACTCAGGTGCGCGCCGTGCTCGTCGGCCCACCAGCGAATGCGGATATTGCCCTTGTCCTGGGTGTACTTCACCGCGTTGAACACCAGGTTGGAGAATGCACTGCGCAATTCGCCTTCACTGCCCTTGAGCAATACGGTTGGGTCGGCCTCCAGCGTGATCTGCTGCCCGCGTTCGCCCGAGAGGGCCTGGGCATCGTTCTTGATCGTCTGCAACAGGCTCTGCACCGCCACGGGGTGGTTGTCCGAGGGGTAGTCCGTGGCTTCAAGCTTGGCCAGCAACAGCAGGTCGTTAAGCAGGGTTTGCATGCGCGAGCCTTGCACTTGCATCTGCTGCAGGGCGCGGCTCCAGCGCGGGTTGATCTCATCGACATTGTCCAGCAACGTCTCCAGGTAGCCGCAAATCACCGTCAAGGGCGTACGCAGCTCATGGGAAACGTTGGCGACGAAGTCTTTGCGCATCTGTTCCAGCTGGTGAATACGGGTCACATCACGTACCAGCATCAAGTGCTCGTTGTTGCCGTAGCGAGTCAGGTACAGTTGGATGCGCACGCGGTCGTTGGTGGGCGAGGGGATTTCCAGGGCTTCTTCGTAGTTGTCCTGCTCGAAGTATTCCTTGAAGCGCGGGTGACGCACCAGGTTGGTCACCGGCTGGCCGCTGTCCTGGGGCGTCTTGAGGCCCAGCAGAGTCTCGGCGGCACGGTTCCACCATTCCAGGTTGCCGTCGCTGTCGAGCATGATCACCGCGTCCTTGAGCGCGGCGGTGGACTCCTGCACCCGGTCGATCACCGCTTGCAGGCGCCCGCGTACCCGTTGGTCGCGGCGCTGCAGGTGGTAGATGCTGTCGAACACCTCGCCCCACAGGCCATAGCCATCGGGGGGGGCCTCATCGGGTTTGTGCTGGCGCAGCCATTCATGCAGGCGCAGCAATTGTTTGAGGGTCCAGCCCAGGTACAACGCGATGCCGGCGGCCAGGCTCCAGCCGTAATAGCCACTGATCAGCCCGACCAGCAGGCAGGCAGTGATCAACAGAAGCATGTGGCGGATCAGGGTGCCATGCCAGTTCTGGTTCACTTAAACATGCGTCCTTGTCAGCTGTTAAGGGAGGAGGACTGGCTCAGCCTTTGGTAGAAAACCGATAGCCGGTGCCGCGCACGGTTTGTACCAGATTCTCGTACGCGTCGCCCAAGGCTTTGCGCAGGCGGCGGATATGCACGTCCACAGTGCGCTCTTCCACATAGACGTTGCCCCCCCATACCTGGTCGAGCAGTTGGCCACGGGTGTAGGCGCGCTCCTGGTGAGTCATGAAGAATTGCAGCAGGCGGTATTCGGTCGGCCCCATCTCCGCGGGCTTGCCGTCGATGGTCACGCGGTGGCTGATCGGGTCCAGGATCAAGCCGTCGACTTCGATAGGCGCTTCGCCATCGGTCGGGCCGGCGCGGCGCAGCACGGCTTTGAGGCGCGCCACCAGTTCCCGTGGGGAAAACGGCTTGGTGATGTAGTCATCGGCGCCCACTTCCAGGCCCTGGATCTTGTTGTCCTCTTCGCCCTTGGCGGTGAGCATGATGATCGGGATATCCCCGGTCAGCTCGTCACGCTTGAGACGGCGGGCCAATTCGATGCCCGAGGTGCCGGGCAGCATCCAGTCGAGCAGGATCAGGTCCGGCTTGCGGTCGACGATAATGGCGTGGGCCTGCTGGGAGTTCTCCGCCTCCAGGCAGTCATAGCCGGCCATTTCCAACGCGACGGCGATCATTTCGCGAATGGGCGCTTCGTCGTCAACGATCAGAATGCTCCTGCCAACCATGCTCAATCCTCTTGTCATTTAACTGTCTTGCGCCGCATTAGATAACGGAATTATTGCAGTCGTGTGACAGTAATTTAGTCGCTTGGGCAATTAACGGCACTCTGGGCTACCCTTTGGGTCCGAATCCTGACAACCACAAAAGGAAGGTTCCGATGACTTACAGCACTGTTTCCTGGAAAACCCTGCTGGTATCTGCGGTGTTGGCGCTGCCAGGGCTGGCGTTTGCGGCAGAGCCGGCGATGACCCAAGACGGGATGTTGGTGGATCACAAGGGAATGACGCTCTATACCTTCGACAAGGACGCTGATGGCAAATCAGTGTGCAAGGACCAGTGCGCGACCAACTGGCCACCGCTGAAGGCAGAGTCCACCGACACCAAGACCGGCGATTGGACGGTGATCACCCGCGACGACCAGACCAGCCAGTGGGCCTACAAAGGCAAGCCTGTCTACACCTACAAGGACGACAAGAAAGCCGGTGACAAGACCGGTGATGGCAAAGGTAGCGTCTGGCACATCATCAAGCCTTAAGTCTGCGGCGCTGCTGAGTCCATCGAGGGCAAGCCCCTCCCACATTTTTTTGATGTGCGAATACAATCAAAATGTGGGAGCTGGCTTGCCTGCGATGGCGCCCCAACAATCACCACAGAATCCTCAGCGAACCGCGTAATCCACCACGATCCCGACAAAAATCGCCAACCCCGCCCAGTGATTATGCAAGAACGCCTTGAAGCACTTCATGCGGTCCCTGTCCCGTGTGTACCAGAACTCCCAGACAAAACAGCCCGCTGCCGCCAGCAACCCGAGGTGGAACCACCCGCCCAGCTCGAACCGTGCGCCGGCCAGCAACAGGCACGCCAGCGCCAGGCCTTGCAGGGTGAGGATGATCACGCGGTCAGCGTCACCGAACAGAATGGCGGTGGATTTCACCCCGATCTTCAAATCGTCATCGCGGTCGGTCATGGCGTAATAGGTGTCGTAGCCCACCGTCCACAACAGGTTGGCGATGTACAGCAGCCACGCGGTGGCAGGCAAATGGCCGGTCTCGGCGGTAAACGCCATCGGCATGCCCCAGGAAAACGCTGCGCCCAGCACCACTTGGGGGTAATAGGTGTAGCGCTTCATGAACGGGTAGCTTGCCGCCAGTGCGAGGCCGCCCAGGGACAGCAGGATGGTGCTGGCATTGGTCAGCAGCACCAGCAGGAAACTGATGCCCATCAGCACGGCAAAAAACACCAGCGCTTCCTTCGAACTGATCTTGCCGCTCACCAGCGGACGTTGCTCGGTGCGTTTCACATGGCCATCGACCTTGCGGTCGGCCCAGTCATTGATCACGCAGCCGCCGGCCCGGGTGAGTACCACGCCCAGCACGAAAATCACGATATTGATCAGTGACGGCGAACCCTTGCCGGCGATCCACAGGGCCCACAGCGTCGGCCACAGCAGCAGGTAGATGCCGATGGGCTTGTCCATGCGCGTCAACTGAATGAAATCCCAGGCCCTGGGGTTCAGGCGGTTCAAGGACTTGAGCAGACGTTGGTACATCAGCAGTTCTCCGGATGATCTTGCAGCGCGTGCCAGAAACTCGGCAGGAAGACTTCCGCCACCAGCACGCTCAGCGCCCCGCGGTCGAAGCGCGAGCGGCGCGCCCACAGATTATCGGCCTGGTCCGCTGTCGGCAGCCAGGCACGAGGGTAGTGACACACTTCGATGGCCTGGCGGGTAAAGGCGCGGTCGCAGAACAGCAACTCGCCCAGCGAGCGGCTGCCCAGTTCGTCCATGTGCAGCCCGTCGCCCTGCAAGGCACTGCGGGCCGCCACGCTGCGGGCGAACACCCAAGGCTGGCCGTGCCCGCGCAAATACACCTCGCGTACCCAACCGATACTGGCCGGCGGCAGGTCCAGGGCGGCGCATTCGTCGTCGCGCAACGGTTGCCAGCCTTCGAACAGCGGCGTCACGCTGAAACCCTCGTTGGACAGCCACGTCAGCCGTCGCGTCAGCGAGCCTTCGTCAAACAGCCAGTTGAGGGTCAAGGGCGTGGGCAAGGGGCTCAGAAGGCTCTGGGTCAGCCATTGGCAAGCATCGGGAAGGGCGATTGAGTGCGGCACGGTGAGTCAGTATTGGCAGCAAAAGAGGCGGCGAGCTTACCATGGCACCCTGGGCTTTTGCCGTGCCAAACCCGTCGTTTGCGTCGAACGTGCTTGCATCTGCCGGCCCTGATCAGTACAAAACGCCCTGAGCCGCGCGGCAACGCTGGATCCATCGACCGCCGGCCAACACGCCTGAACCTGAGGAAGCATGTAATGAAGAAGTGGCAATGTATCGTCTGTGGCCTTATCTATAACGAAGCGGACGGCTGGCCGGATGACGGTATTGCACCAGGCACTCTGTGGCAGGACGTCCCGGAAGACTGGCTGTGCCCGGACTGCGGCGTGGGTAAGTCGGACTTCGAAATGATCGAAATCGCGTAATCCCGAATTTAAGAAACGTACTACAAGGAGAAAGGAATGAACGCACCTGTCGTGATCATCGGCACAGGATTGGCCGGTTACAACGTCGCCCGGGAGTTTCGCAAGCTCGACAGCGAGACCCCGTTGCTGCTGATCACTGCCGATGACGGACGCTCCTACTCCAAGCCCATGCTCTCCACCGGCTTTGGCAAGAACAAGGAAGCCGATGGCCTGAGCATGGCCGAACCTGGCGCCATGGCCGAGCAACTCAAGGCCCAGGTGCGCACCCATACGCGCATCAGCGGCATCGATCCAGGCCACAAGCGCCTGTGGATCGGCGAGGAAGCGGTGAGCTACCGCGACCTGGTCCTGGCCTGGGGCGCAGAAACCGTGCGCGTACCGGTCGAAGGCGATGCAACTGAGCTGATTTTCCCGATCAACGACTTGGAAGACTACGCGCGCTTTCGTGCCGCTGCTGCCGGCAAACGGCGCGTGCTGCTGCTTGGCGCTGGCCTGATCGGCTGTGAGTTTGCCAATGATCTGATCCTGGGCGGCTATGAAATCGACCTGGTCGCGCCGTGTGAGCAAGTCATGCCGACCCTGCTGCACCCGGCGGCAGCCGCAGCGGTGCAAGCCGGGCTGGAAGGCATCGGCGCGCGTTTCCACCTGGGCCCGGTGCTCAATCGCCTGCAACGCACGGCTGATGGCCTTGAAGCGCACCTGTCGGACGGTGAAGTGATCCACTGTGACCTGGTGGTGTCTGCCATTGGCCTGCGCCCGCGTGTAGACCTGGCCGCAGCGGCCGGCCTGCAAATCAACCGCGGGATCATGGTGGACCGCCACCTCAAGACCTCCCACGCCAATATCTATGCCCTGGGCGACTGCGCCGAGGTCGATGGCCTGAACCTGTTGTACGTGATGCCGCTGATGAGCTGCGCCCGTGCCCTGGCGCAAACCCTGGCCGGCAATGCCACGGCGGTGAGCTATGGGCCAATGCCCATCACCGTGAAAACCCCGGTGTGCCCGCTGGTGGTCTCACCTGCACCACGAGGCACTGAAGGCGTCTGGAGTGTCGAAGGGCAGGGTGCCGACATCAAGGCCCTGTGCCGCGATGCCAGCGGCCGCCTGCTGGGTTACGCACTGACCGGCAGCGCTGTCATGGATAAACTGGCGCTGAACAAAGAACTTCCGCCGTTACTGGCGTAAATACCACCCGTTCTGTCGCAAACATCACGTTCATACCCCGAGAAAGGCCGCCGCGAGACTGGCGCGGCGCCCGAGGGCATGCCATCCTCACTCCCGTCTGCCGCAGAGTAGAGCCTGCGGCGCCTTGGCGCTGCTCCACCAGAGAGCAGCACGGACATAACAACAAAAAACCGTCAAAGAGGCTTCACATATGCGTAAACCAGATCTCGCAGCCGCCATCGCTGAAAAAGCCGATCTCACCAAAGAACAGGCCAACCGCGTCCTCAATGCCGTCCTCGAAGAAATCACCGGCGCCCTGCACCGCAAGGACAGCGTCACCCTGGTCGGCTTCGGCACTTTCCTGCAACGCCACCGCGGCGCCCGCACCGGCAAAAACCCGCAAACCGGTGAGCCAGTGAAAATCAAGGCGAGCAACACCGTAGCGTTCAAGCCGGGCAAGTCGCTCAAAGACAGCGTCAACCCGTAAGTTAAGCGGTACCGTCTCGAAGGGAGGCGGGGCGGTAAAGAAGATGGGCACGCCGACTGGGTCGGGTGCCCATTTTTTGTTGGGTGCTGATGCGTATGCCAGATTAAGCCAGCTCGCCTAATCGCATTTTCAGAGCGTCGATTTGTTCCTCCACTGCGTTGATAACATCGGCACTGTCGCCCCACATATCAAGAAACCCCCATTCGTCATTGGGCGGATCAATCAGTTGGGTCAGTATTGAAATAGCCTGCTCGATCAGGGGTTTGAGTTGTGCCAGATATTCAGCTGGCCATATATAGGGGTTGCCTAGGGTTTGTAATAGATAACAGGCAGCCCTAAAGGCGTCATAACGTTCTTCAGCGGGATCAAACTGGCTGATTTCGTTGATCAAGACCGCAAAATTTTGTTGCTTCCAGAACTCCTGAAACCAGTCCGCGGCTTCATCGTTTTCCCAAGGGTTGTAATTCCAGGCGCCCATTTTTGACTCCTTAGCCACATTTTCCGAAACGTGATGGTTTAGATTTTTCTGTTGCGACCCAGTTGGGGTTTTTGAATAGCTCACGTGTACCGGCAGGCGCTCGAAGGTTGGAGGTTTTTCCGCCGTCTACGCTCCTGCCGCCATTTCGCACAATTTCACTGGCTTCGACCTTGTAGATTTCCTGGGCGGTGGCCCCGTTCATACTGTGTAACTGTACCGAGCTGATTTTGTCAGCCGGCAGTTTTCCAGAAGCGACATGCTGACTCAGTCTTGAGCCGAAGGTTTGATCAGTAGTGGAACCTACGTAGAGTTTGCCATTTTTGTCAGTAAATCGATAAACACCGACTGATTTTGCATCCGAGCCAAGCGCCTCCAGGAGCGCTGGGTTCAGTCCAAGAGGATCGATCCAAGTCAGTGGGTTCGAGGCATAAGCGTAAAGATTCAAACCACCTGCCAGACCTATAGGGTCAGGTGTCGTAAAACGGCCAACGTCGGGGTCGTAATACCGCAAGGTATTGAAATGCAACCCGGTTTCTCGATCAAGATACTGACCCTGGAATCGCAGGTTTTGCTCCTCGATGAAGTACGCTTCTCGCACTTCTTCAAGGGGCGCGCCCCATGCTTCGTAGCGCGCTTGCCAAACTATGAGCCCATCAGTCTCAGTGAGGTACTCTGGCAGTCCGTTCAGGTCATTGTGGTAATACCGTACGCACTGGTGTTTCCCCGTACCGTCCACTCGAGCTAGCGGGTCATAGCTGTAATTGTCATATAGATAGAGGCTGGTCTGGCTATGCCGATGTTCCTGTAAAAGACGCAAGCCATCCCAGTCGAAGCGTGTTTCTCCCAGGCAGAGCCCATTGGCATCGTGTTCCGTTTTGCCAACACGCCGCCCCAGAGGGTCGTACACCATCCTCACAATCGTGTTCAGCGCGCCTTTCTGGCTATGCACTTTGATCAGGCGATGCTCGGCATTGTAAGTAAACCGTTGCAACCCGCGCGACGTGCTGCTTTTCTCGATCATCCGTCCAAGGGTGTCGTACTTGTAACGTTTGTCTTGATAGGTGAGCAGGCGGTTATGCCTTACCAGGCCGCCTTGGGTCGGGCCGTCGAGCAAATTGGCGGCAGCATCATAGGCGTAGGTTTCGCTGCGTCCTGCTTGGTGGTTGACGAGGATACGTCCCGTACTGTCGTAGCCCAGAAGCTCTTGACGGTCAGTACGACGACGCCCGATCAGGTTATCGCTTGGGTCGTAGCAGTATTCAGTCTCAACCAACGGTGGCAATTGCCACGGTTGGTCAATAATACGACGCTGTCGCGAGCGAACCCGTCCACTTCGATCATAGGCGGTACTCGTTTTGAGTTGGCCCTGAGTGCGTTGCACTTCGCGGTGCAAACGATCCCGCTCGAAGTCGCTAATGACCTTACCATCGAGATTCAACTGATGCAGGTGGCCACTGCCGTAGTACAAGCGATTGAGCCACCGACCATCGGGCAAGCCGGTTTGAATCAGGTTTCCCAGTTCGTCGTAACGATGCTGCACAGAACCGGCCGAGCTTTGTTCCTCTAGGAGCTGCCCCATGGCGTCATAGCTGAAACCGAGTGATTGCTCACTCCCATCAGGCGCTGTGAAAGTGACACCGATCAGTTGGTCGCTCAGGTCGTGGACGTAGCTGGTAGTACCGTCCGCAGTTATTTTGCTGACCAGGCGTCCAACCGGATCTCGCTGAAACTGGTGCGACAATGGGGCTACGGGTTCGCCTTCCGTCCCCGGCAGGTAATCCACGGCGACGACATCAGCCAGCGGATCATAGGTGTAGCGGCGCCGGCTCTGGTCAAGATCCTGCTGCTGTACCATGCGGTCCGCTGCGTCCCATTCAAAGTGATAGCTCTCTCCGTTCTCATTGGTCAGTTTGCGCAGTCGCCCATAGTCGTCATGGTCGAACATCACGCTGCGGTTATGCGCATCCCACCGTTGGTTGACCAAGCCGCGACTATTATAGGCATAGCGTGTGACGGCGCCGCCGGGATCGATGTGAGCAAGCAGATAACCAGTGGCGCTGCGCTGGAACTGTTCCACGCGACCATCCGGAAGCTGGCATTCCAGCAATAGCCCTCGAGGTCCGTACCGGTAGCGCACCGACTCGCCTTCCGCATTGGTCTGCACCACCAGATTGCCGAACGCATCGTATTGATAACGGGTGGGGTAACCCGAGCAATCTACCGCCTCGACCAACTGGTTCCATTCGTCCCAATGCAGTGTCTTGGTTTTTTCAGTGGCGTCGATGATTTGCACCGGCTGCCCGAACCCGTCATACACATAGCGCGTACGGTTTCCCAGTGGGTCGATTTCCTCGACGCAATTGCCACGCTGGTCGTACCGATAATGCCAACTGTTGCCTGCCGGATCGGTTTCCACTTGGGGCAATGCCCAGTGCGCCAGCCATTGCGTGCTACTGGTTCTGGACAGCGGATCGATGACGGCGCTCAGGTTGCCGGACGCGTCATAGTTGAAACGCCACTGGCCTTTTTGCGGATCAATCGCACCGAGCAACTGGCGATCATCGTTCCACTCAAACTGCCACGCATGACCCAGGTTATCGACGTAGCGAGTGATCTGGAACTGCGGGTTCCAATGCCGGGTGCTGACCCGCATCAGGCCGTCGGTCACGCGGGTAATGCCGGCGTCCAGGTCGTAATGGAAGCTGTATTCATCACGCGCATCTGTCCAGTGGCGGCTGACGCGCCATTCCGGGCCGCCTGGCCCAGGTACTTCAGCCCACTGGTAGAAGCAGCGCAGGCCACTCGGCAATTGGTGTTCGACCATTCGCCGGTCATTGTCGTAGGCAAAGCGTCGAAGGGTTGTACCTTGCTCGTCCAGCACTTCAGCCAGATCGCCCACGCTGTCGTAGCGATAACTGACGAGCACATCGCTGCGCGCATCGAAATGGTCCTGGCGCAGGTAGCGCCGCTCGATGTAGCTCACACGCCTAGGGTGTTCAGCCGAGTAGTTCAGTTCTACATGCATCAAATCGTGGGTGTCGCGCAGGCGATACAGTCGGCCCTGACTGTCGTAGTCGAGGAAAATCCGCCCCTCATTGCGATCACCCAGCAGATGCAAGCGCATCCGCGAGTTATTCAGCGGGTCGGGCTCGAACAGGCGATACAGGCCGTCGATGCTCTCGATCAATACCGCGCCGTCGCCACTGCGCCTGACTGCAAGGCCTTGGCCCGGATCGAACGCTCCGCCGGACAACGGGATGTAACCGATCTCCAGGCGGCGTCCTTGCTCGTCGATGTAGATTAGGTTTTCGTCCGCTTCTATCTCGATCGACACCTCATACGCGACGCTCCAGCCAGCGCCAAATAGGCCGTCCCGGCGTGTGTCGAGGCTGCTGTAAAAGCGCTGCCAATCTATCGGGAGCAATCCCTGCAATGTGAAGTCCAGTTCCTCATCCCCGCCCAGGATCTTGGCGCCCGTCGCGCTGTGCACTGGATTGGGCGAGCCATTCATGGCGCTCTTGAGCGCGGAGGTGACCTTGCTGGTTGCGTAAGAGACGGCGCCCCCCACCAGCAAACCACCGACCAGACACGGCAGCTTGGTCCAGAAACACTTCACATTGCCCCGTAACGCCATCACCACGGCAATGGCAAGCCCCACCCCCGGCGTTTTCCCGCTACGAATCTCCTGTACCACAATGGTCTCGCCACCAATGCGCACGTCCGGCGAAATCAAGCCCTTGGCCGTGCCAATCTTGGCGTCACAGGTACTGCGATCCCCGCTGCGTGCCGCAGGCTGCCCATTGATGAACACTGAGCTGGAACCCTCGGCAATGAATTGCAGGGGCATGGGCGGGTGCTTGTTGCACGCCACGGTATCCAGCGGGCAAGGCTCGGTGCCGGGGGTAGGCGAGGCGACGGTCGGGCGCCACATCTGCGAGAAAAACTCCCCGGCCATATCCAGGAAGCTTGGTGCCGGCGGCTCGCTGGGCGCGACCGGTACAGCGGTCATCTTACCGGCTGCGCGGGCGGCCTTTTTGCCATTGATAAACACATTGTGCGAGCCGCTGGTGATGAACGCATCGATTACTGGCGGGAACACCCAGTTGGCGGCGGACTCGCACCAACTGGATATTTTCAAGTCAGCCCCCGTGAGCCCAGCGGTGATGCCGACGACCGCGCCCACCACCAACACCAGGGCCACACCGCCGGTGGCGATGGTCGCACCGGTCGCGAGGAACACTGCCCCGGCAACGGCCAGGCAGCCCACGGTAGTGATCGCCGCATAGGCGGCCACTTCCAGCACACCGCCGAGAATGTCGGCCATCACCGAGGTGTGCAGCAGTGCGTCGCCTTCGCGGGCGGCCCAAAGGTCCTCACTCATTGCTCAGGCTCGACTCAAGGCGTGGCAAGGAAGTTGAGTGTGCTTTTCAGCGTTGCCCAGTGCGCCGCCTCGGCCGGGCCCAGGGGCTGGGCCTTGACGTAACTGAGGGCGATCAAGCGACGTGTGCCCGGTATCTGCATGGCCAGCTGATATTGGTAAATGTTGTCGCTGCCTTTGCTGAAGTGGTTCTGCACTTCAAACGCGTCGATGTCCTGCGCTGGACCGACCTTGACCGCTTGCGCCGGGGAATAGCGAAGGTCCTGGACCTGCTGTTCGAGTTTTTTCAACTGGCCTTCGAAATTGCTTTGCAGGCTCTCGCCATCGGCCAAGGGGCTGCGGCTCACCACCAGGGTAGTGCTCAGCTTGGCGAACTTGAGGATATTGATCGAGGTGTCCTGTACCTCGGCATCGGGCAGGGTGAATTGGGCTTCGTTGATCAGGTAGTTCATGGTGGCGAAATCTCGTTATTGACCAGCACCGGGCTTACCGGGGAATTTTGACTCGACGGCGGACTTGATCGTGCTTTGCACGCCTTGGGCACCGGGCGATGTGCCCTTGTCACTGCCCAGGTTGATGTCCAATTTGCCCTTTGTCTGGATCTTGCTGCTGCCGCTGGAAAACAGGTTGAACGAGCCGCAGGTCAGGTTGATGTCCCCGCCTGCCTTGAGCTCGATCACGCTGTCGCCGCACACCAGGCGAAGACTCTCGCCGGCCTCGATGGTGTAGTGCGTGGCGGCGCTGTCGGACTTGGCACCGCCCACGATCACCGTGTCGTTGTTGCGCACAACCCGCAGGCGATTGCTGCCGATGGTCACCGTCTCGTTATGCCCAATGCTCTTATTCCGGTCATGCCCCACCGAGTGGCTTTCATCCACCTCCACCACGATGTCCTGGTTACGCTCGGCATGGATATACAACTGCTCCAACCCCTTCTTGTCCTCCATGCGGATTTCATTGAAGTTGGCCGGCGTTCCGCCCTTGCTGGAGCGGCTTTTCATGCCGCTTTGGGTGGCGTTCTCCGGCAAGTCGTAGGGCACCGTCTGCTCAGCGTTGTACACCCGCCCGGTGATGATCGGTCGGTCGGGGTCGCCTTCGAGGAAGCTGACGATCACCTCTTGGCCGATGCGTGGAATCTGCATCGAGCCCCAGTTCTTGCCGGCCCAGGATTGCGACACACGAATCCAGCACGAGCTGTTCTCGTTGGATTGGTCGTGGCGGTCCCAGTAGAAATGCACCTTCACGCGGCCGTACTGGTCGGTCCAGATTTCCTCGCCCTTGGGGCCTACCACCAGCGCGGTCTGCGGGCCTTTGACGATAGGACGGTGGGTGTTGGCCAGCGGGCGGAAACTCTGTTGGGCGTCGATGCAGGTCAGGCTGCTTTCGAACTGCGCGGAGCCTGAACCGCCACCGCTTTCCAGGCTTTCTTGCACGACGAAGTAACGGCAACCGACGATCAGGTACTCGCGGTTCTGGTCCTGGCGGCTGAAGCCGGTGAGGCTGAACAGATGGCCCGAGCCCAGGCCGCGCGCATTGCCGCTGAACTCGATCTGTTCATGCAGGGTTTGCAGGGCCTCGATGCGGGTGCGCGCATAGTGTTCGCCGTCGGCGCTTTGCACGTAGGTGCCGGGGTAGTCGTACAGTGGGTAGTCGCCGGCGGTGTGCGGGCGCGGCATGGCCGAGCGCACGTCGATGCTCGCGCTGGGGCGCTGGAAGTCGTAGTCGTTGAGCTCCAGCGAGCCCGGCTGCACCTCCTGCGCCAAGTGCCAATTGTGCATATGGTCGCGTTCGCGCTGCTGCTCGTCCTTGGGGTAGTAGGGGATCGACGCGTAGCCGGGCACGCTGGTGTGGGCGCCATAGGCGTCGGCCAGCACCAGCACATGGCGGTCCTGTTCATGGCGGAAGAAGTAGTAGATGCCTTCCTGTTCCATCAGCCGGCTGACGAAATCGAAGCTGGTCTCGCGGTACTGCACGCAGTACTCCCACTCGCGATACGGCCGGCTCAGGGCGTCTTCGAAGTCGGAAAAACCCAGGTCGCGGAACACCTGCTTGATGATCTGCGGGATGCTCAGGTTCTGGAAAATCCGGCAGTCGGAGGTACGGCTGAGCAACCACAGCCATGGGCGCAGGGTAGCCTGATAACTGGCGAACTGGCCCTGGTCGATGTTCTGGCTGTAACGGGCGACGATGCCGTGAAAGTACCGCTCGCCACCGTCCGCCAGTTGCAGGCCGACGCTCATCGGTTTGCCCAGCAACTGGTTCAGGTCGATGTTGGCGTCCAGGGACGTCAGTTGCAGCTCATAGTTGAACAGCCGGCCCAGCTCTTCACCGCCGCCCATTTCGTTGAGCAGCAGCACATCCGGCCCCAGGGGGCTGGTGATCTTGGCCAGGCGTGAGGCTTGGTTGAATAGCATCGGTAGTCCCGTAAATACCGTCATCACTGACCGTATTCCAACAATAGTTATTCGGTGTCGCTGAAGTCGTAGTGCAATTCATTATCCCGACTGCTGATCCGCACCCCCGCCAGTGCCTTGCCTTCCAACATGCGCGTGAGGAATTCGCGGCTCATGTCCGGCAGCAGGCTGTTGGTGAGGATGGTATCGATCATGCGCCCGCCACTTTCGGTTTCGGTGCAGCGCGAGACGATCAGGTCGACCACTGCGTCGTCATACTCGAACGCGACTTTATGGGTGTTCTCCACACGCTTCTTGATGCGGTTCAGTTGCAGGCGTGTGATCGCCTTGAGCATCTCGTCGCTCAGCGGGTAGTACGGGATGGTCACCAGGCGACCGAGCAAGGCCGGTGGGAAAATCTCCAGCAACGGCTGGCGCAGGGCCTTGGCGATTTCCTCGGGCTCGGGGGTGTTCGCCGGGTCCTTGCAGACGTGGGAAATCAGTTCGGTACCGGCATTGGTGGTCAGCAGGATCAGGGTGTTCTTGAAGTCGATCACCCGGCCTTCGCCGTCTTCCATCACGCCCTTGTCGAACACCTGGAAGAAAATCTCGTGCACGTCCGGGTGAGCTTTCTCCACCTCATCGAGCAGCACCACGCTGTAGGGTTTGCGCCGTACCGCTTCGGTCAGCACACCGCCTTCGCCGTAGCCGATATAGCCCGGTGGCGCGCCCTTGAGTGTGGACACGGTGTGGGCTTCCTGGAACTCGCTCATGTTGATGGTGATGACGTTCTGCTCGCCGCCGTACATGGCTTCGGCCAGGGCCAGGGCAGTTTCGGTCTTGCCCACACCCGAGGTACCGGCCAGCATGAACACGCCAATCGGCTTGCTCGGGTTGTCGAGACCGGCGCGGGAGGTCTGGATGCGCTTGGCGATCATTTGCAGGGCATGGTCCTGGCCGATGATGCGTTTCTTCAGGTGCTGGTCGAGGTTGAGCACGGTTTCCAGTTCGTTGCGGGCCATGCGGCCCACCGGGATGCCGGTCCAGTCGGCGACCACCGAGGCCACGGCCTGGTAATCCACGGTCGGCAGGATCAACGGGGTCTCGCCTTGCAGGGCGGTGAGGCGCTGTTGCAGATCGACCAGTTTTGCACGCAGTTCATCGTTGCCGCTGTCCACAACCCCGGCCTTCTCGCGCAGGGTTGCGCGGGTGGCGAGCAGCTCATCCACCAGGGTTTTCTCTTCGGCCCAACGGCTTTCCAGCGTGGTCAGACGCTCACGTTCGGCGGTCAGCAGCGCTTCGCTATGGGTTTGACGCGCTCCAATGGCAATGCCGATCGCATGCTCACGGGCGATGATTTGCAGCTCGGTTTCCAGGGCTTCGATACGGCGACGGCTGTCGTCCACTTCCGCGGGGACCGCGTGCAGGCTGATGGCGACGCGGGCGCAGGCGGTGTCCAGCAGGCTCACGGACTTGTCCGGCAACTGGCGCGCCGGAATGTAGCGGTGGGAGAGCTTCACCGAGGCTTCCAGAGCTTCGTCGAGGATCTGCACCTGGTGGTGTTTTTCCATTGTGGAAGCCACGCCGCGCATCATCAGCAGGGCCTTGTCTTCCGACGGCTCGGCAACCTGTACCACCTGGAAACGGCGGGTCAGGGCCGGGTCTTTCTCTATGTGCTTTTTGTACTCGGCCCAGGTGGTGGCAGCCACGGTACGCAAGGTGCCACGGGCCAGGGCAGGCTTGAGCAGGTTGGCCGCGTCACCGGTGCCGGCGGCGCCACCGGCACCTACCAGGGTATGGGCTTCGTCGATAAACAGGATGATCGGCTTGGGTGAAGCCTGCACGTCTTCGATGACCTGGCGCAGGCGCTGTTCGAACTCGCCTTTCATGCTGGCGCCGGCTTGCAACAGGCCCACGTCGAGGCTGCGCAGTTCCACGTCCTTGAGCGCAGGCGGTACGTCACCGGCGACGATACGCAGGGCGAAACCTTCGACCACGGCGGTCTTGCCCACCCCGGCCTCACCAGTGAGGATCGGGTTGTTCTGGCGCCGACGCATGAGGATATCCACCAGTTGGCGAATCTCCTCGTCACGGCCCACGATTGGGTCGAGCTTGCCGCTGCGGGCCTGTTCGGTCAGGTCCACAGTGAAGCGCTTGAGCGCTTCCTGCTTGCCCATCGCGCTGGGCGCCATGGCACCGCTGGCCTCGCCAGGGACGCCGGCATTGAAGCCATCGCTGGCGCTCAAGGCATTTTCCGGCGAGTCACCGACGTATTCATCAAAGCGCTCGCTCAGGGCCTCGGCCTTGATCTTGTCGAACTCGCCGGACAAACCCAGCAGCGCATGGCGCAGGCTCGGTGTCTTCAAGATGCCCAGCACCAGATAACCGGTGCGCACCTGGCTTTCGCCGAACATCAGGCTGCCATACACCCAGCCGCGTTCTACGGCTTCTTCCACGTGGGACGACAGGTCGGTGATCGACGTCGAGCCACGCGGCAGGCGATCCAGGGCTTCGGTGAGGTCACGGGCCAGGCGCGCCGGCTCCACGTTGAACTGGCGGATGATGCGGTGCAGGTCCGAGTCCTGCAGTTGCAGCAACTGGTGAAACCAGTGGGCCAGTTCCACATACGGATTGCCCCGCAACTTGCAGAACACGGTGGCGGCTTCGATGGCTTTGTAGGCCACGCTGTTGAGTTTGCCGAACAGTGCGGCGCGACTGATTTCACCCATGCTCTGGATTCCTTGAGGTGGTGGCGTGGTCGGCGTAATGCCGGGCCAGGATTAGGTCGTTGGCGTCATGCGCAGGTTGGCCGAGCCAGGTGTTGAAGCCCAGGCGGAACTGGCCGTTGAGTTGCAGCGCCGGAACTTCGGGTTGTTGCAAAACCAGGTTCAAGTCCCAGTCCATTTCATGGCCCAGGTACTCGGCCACCCACGCCACCAGCTCGTTGAACGGCTGTTGGCCGGGCAGCATGCCCATGTAGTCATCCAGCGTGAGCGGGCCCAGGCGGATGCGGAATTTGTGCTGGCGGTCCCACACGTGGCTACCCAGGCAGAAGTCCACGCCCAACTGGTTGGCGCTGACCCCCACGCGGCTGCGTTCGGGCAGTTCCAGCCATTGGCCGACGTATTCCTCGATCTCTACCGGCAGGCCGAAGTACTCGCTGAGGATCGCTTTCAAGCCATCCGGGTAACGGGTTTGCGCCGACAGATGGCCGCTGTAATGCAGCTTCGCGGTATCGGGGATCAGCCCTTGATTGAGCAGGCTCGGCATCCCGCGGCCACTCAGGGCGGCGAGGCGGGCGGACCAGTAGTCATCGTCCGGGCGGTCATGGCTGACCGTTGGCCGCGCCTCGGCCCAGGCCCGATAGAACAGGGTCAGCAAGCGATGGTGGAACACATCCAGGAACTGCTTGCTGGTGCTGTCGGCGTTGTTGCGTTGGCGCTCGCGCACGTACTCGGTGATGTGCAGCGGCAGCGGCCCGTTGGGGCCGCCGAGGCCGAAAAAGAACTGCTCCAACCGCGCCGGCTTGCCGTCGCCACCGGGGTCGACCGAGGCGAGGGTGGCGGGTGCGAAGGTGCAATCGGCCTGCTGCCCCAGGCGCAGCGGGTCATCGGCCAGGCGTAGGGAATGGCCCAGGCGTGGCAGCTCGGGCGTTTCGCACTCGATGCGCCGCAATGCCTGGAAGAAGTCATATTCCCAGGGCTCCTGGTGCATCGCGTCCAGGGTTCTCACAGGGTCGGACGCCGTCCGGGCTTGGCTTTCCATCGCATGATCTCGCCGCGTTCGGTGGTACGGATTACCGTCTCGGTAAAGCTGTTGATCGACACGTAGCGTGCCAGGAAGCGCTCCAGCACTGCACCGAGCAGGAACACGCCGGTGCCGCGAAACGCGTTTTCATCGAACTCCAAGGTGATTTCCAGGCCGCGGCCAAACACAATCGGGCCAGGCATCGGCAGGCGTCGAGTCACCGCCTTGCTGCTGACTTCGCGCAGGCCTTCGATCTGCAATTGCAGGGCGGCGTCATTGCTGTCGCCGTACAGGCGCAGCAGTTCGCGCAAGGCGCCGGCGCCCTGGCCCTCTTCGCTCAAGGACAGGTAGTTGAGCGACAACTGGCTGATCAGGCGCCAGGCCTTGGCGTCATGCGCATGGCTGGCACGCGGGCGGCTTGGCCCGGCGACGCACCGCACGGCCAGTACCGGTGCACTGTCGGCCAGGGTGAAGTCGGTCTTGCCGTTGCCCACGCTCATGAACAGCGGCAGGTCCCGGTTGGTGCACAGTGCCGTCACGCCCAACTGGCGCAGGTCATGGCGATACGGCGCCTGGCGGCTGTCCACCAGGCTGACGAAGGTTTCACTGCCCACATAAGTGGAGCGCGGGCCATTGCGGCGCTGATCGCTGGACAGCACACGCGGCTCGCGGCGCACGCTGTAATACGCTTGGTCGCGGCCATAGCGCGACGGATCGCGCACCGCATAGAACGGCAAGAACGGCTGCTCCGGTCCGGTGCCATGGCCAGTAATGCCGCTCAAGGAGTGAATCTCGAAATCCATCGGCCGCGTACGGTCGGCGATCACGTGGTGTTCATTGACCCGGTCGGACAAATGGATGCGGTCCACGCGCTTGGGGAACAGGTTGATGGCGGGCGTGCAGAACGGCAAGAACTGCGCCGCGCCGACACTGCCTTCCAGGCTCGGTTCGTGGCGGTCGAACAGCACGATCAGTTCCAGCTCCTGGCCGTCACACCGTTTGACCGCACGGCTCAACTCGGCGAACTCAACGAACAGGAAGCGATGGGGCAGGGCGAAGTACTCCTGCAACAGGCGATAGCCCTGGAACGCCCGCGCTACCACCGGCATGGCCGCATCGGCATCATCGAACCCCCGCGAGCGCAACGCGCCCTGGGGCAGGCGCTCGACCCAATCGCCACCGGGCTCGCGCGCAAACACCGCGCAGGCGTTGCCCAGTAGTTGTTCGTAAAGGCGAAACGGTTGTTCATCAGCGCCGCTCAGGTACAGCGGCAAGGTATCCAGGTCGAGGCTGTTGAACGGCAGCTCGGCACCGGTGCGCAGGGTCAGGCGCAGGCCGGCCTTGGCTTTCGGTTCGCTGGCGGCCAGGCGCCCGAGCACGGCGGCGGGGTTGCCGAAATATTCGGCGTTGCTGACCTGCAACGGCCACAGTGTCACCGGGTGCGCGGTGCGGTACTCGCAGCAGGTCTGGGTTTCACGGCCCAGGGCGGCACGCAGCACCGTGTCACGGGGTAGCGGGAAACCGCCGGCCAGGGAGCCTTCATCGGGGTCGGTCTGCAGTTGCACTACGGTCATCGACGGCGTCGGTGCCAGGTAGTGCGGGTAGGCGATTTCCAGCAAGTTGTGGGTGAAGGTTGGGTACTCGGCGTCGAGCTTGAGCTGCACGCGGGCCGTGAGATAGGCGAAGCCTTCAAGCAAACGTTCGACGTACGGGTCGGCGCAGTCCATACCGGACAGGGTCAGCCGACTGGCGATCTTCGGGTATTCCTTGGCGAACTCGGCGGCGCTTTCGCGCACGTGGTGCAGTTCCTGGTTGTACAGCTCCAGCAGGCGCGGGTTCATGGGCGTCTCCGCTGGTCGGCATTCAGCACGCGCACATGGCCGGACTCCAGGTCCACGTCGGTCTGCAACAGCAAACGCAACGGCACCGGCTGTGCCCACAGGTCGCCTTCAATCTCGAAACTCAGGGCGTTGTGATTCATCTCGCCATGGCCCATGCGCGCCTTGACTCGCAATGTGTGGCGCAAAATACGCGGCTCGAAAGTGGCGATGGCCTGGTAAATCAGGGCTTCCAGGGCTTTGATATCGACGCTCGAAGCGCTGTTGCCCGCCAGTGCCGGCAGGCCGTAATTGACCACCGAAGTGCCGGCCGGGGTGTGCAGCGTGGCATCGGTATCGAGTAACGAGGTGGTGTTAAGCAACCACGCCAGGTCACGCAGCACCGAGGCCTTCAATTGGGTCAGGGACAGCACGCGTTTGTCGGCGCTTTCCTTGGGGTTGGTCGGGTCGTCGTCGGTCAACCGGTCCAGCAGGGACGGTTGCAGACGGTCGCGGGAAGCGATTTCAGTTACCACCAAAGCAGCTCCACGGACGGGTTGCGAGAGGGACACAATGGCCGTGGCACCGGGCCACGGCCACAAGGGCTATCAGCGTTTGGTGTTGGAACGGATGTTCCAGCCAAACTTGATGGCGCCGCCGTCTTTGGTGCCGTCGGCTTTCTGCGGCTGGTAGTCGACCATCACTTGGGCAAAGTTCAGGGTGACGTTTTCGGTCAGGCGATCATCGCTGCCCGAACCGCCGGTGCTCAAGGAGGTGACCAGCACTTCTTCCAGGTTGATCACCATGTACTCGACCTGGCTCTCGCCACCGGCCTTGCGCACGGTCAGCTTGACCTTGTCGATGTGCTTGCCGCTGGCGCAGTGCATCATCAGGTTGGGCGAAGCCTTGTCGACGTACTTGGTCAGCGACAGGTCCTGGATATTCACCTTGCCCGCGCCACCGCCACCGCCGACGTGCATGTTGCCGGACTGGGACATGCCCCAGCTCCAGTTCAACACATCGATTTCGTCCTTGTGGGCCTTGTCCATGGACTCGCCCTTGATGTCGCCGATCTTGATGAAAATATCAACAGCCATGTTTTCTCCCTGTGTGGCCCATGCCACTTGATTGGGTGATCGTTCCCACGCTCTGCGTGGTAACGCATCCTGTGACGCTACGCGTCACCGGGACGCAGAGCGTCCCGGGCGGCATTCCCACGCGGAGCGTGGGAACGAGCTAGCTCAATCGTTACTTATGCGCTTTTTGCCGAAGGCAGTTTCGATACCAGGCGCAACGACACCGTCAGCCCTTCAAGCTGATAGTGCGGGCGCAGGTAGAACTTGGAGTTGTAATACCCCGGGTTGCCTTCGACTTCTTCCACGATCACTTCGGCCGCCGCCAACGGGTGCTGGGCCTTGGTGGTTTCGGTGGAGTGCGCCGGGTCGCCGTCGACGTAGTTGAGGATCCAGTCCTGCAACCAGCGCTGCATTTCGTCCTTCTCTTTGAAGGAACCGACCTTGTCGCGCACGATGCACTTCAAGTAGTGGGCGAAACGGCAGGTGGCGAACAGGTACGGCAGGCGTGCGGCCAGGTTGGCGTTGGCGGTAGCGTCCGGGTCGTCGTATTCGGCAGGTTTCTGCAGCGACTGGGCGCCGATGAACGCGGCGAAGTCGGTGTTTTTCTTGTGCAGCAGCGGCATGAAACCGTTCTTCGCCAGTTCCGCTTCACGGCGGTCACTGATGGCGATTTCGGTCGGGCACTTCATGTCCACGCCACCGTCATCGGTAGGGAACGTGTGGGCCGGCAGGTTTTCCACTTCACCACCAGACTCGATGCCGCGGATGCGCGAGCACCAGCCGTAGTGCTTGAACGAACGGTTGATGTTCACTGCCATGGCGTAGGCGGCGTTGGCCCAGGTGTACTTGGAGCTGTCGGCGCCGTCGGTGTTTTCTTCGAAAGCGAAGGCTTCCACCGGGTCGGTCTTGGCGCCGTACGGCAGGCGTGCCAGGAAGCGCGGCATGGTCAGGCCGATGTAGCGCGAGTCTTCCGATTCACGCAGCGAGCGCCAGCCGGCGTATTCCGGGGTGGTGAAGATCTTGGTCAGGTCGCGTGGGTTCGACAGTTCCTGCCACGAACCCATGCCCATCACGGTCGGCGAGGCCGCAGCGATGAAAGGCGAGTGCATGGCGGCGCAGACTTTCGACAGCTCGCCCAGCAGTTCCACGTCGGGCGGCGACTGGTCGAAGTAGTAGTCACCCACCAGGCAGCCGTAAGGTTCGCCACCGAACTGGCCGTATTCTTCTTCGTACATCTTCTTGAAGATCGGGCTCTGGTCCCACGCAGTGCCCTTGAATTTCTTCAGGGTCTTGTGCAGGTCTGGCTTGGAGATGTTGAGCACGCGAATCTTCAGTTGCTCATCGCTCTCGGTGTTATTGACCAGGTAATGCAGGCCACGCCAGGCGCTTTCCAGTTGTTGGAAATCCTGGTGGTGGATGATTTGGTTGACCTGGGCGGTGAGCTTGGCGTCGATGGCGGCGATGATCGATTCGATCGACTTGATCGCGTCGTTGGACACCAGGTCGGTTTGCGCCAGGGCCTGTTCAGCCAGGGTGCGCACCGCGGTTTCAACGGCTTCGCGGGCACGCTCGGTCTTGGGCTTGAATTCTTGCAGCAGCAGGTTCGCGAACTCGCTGGCTTCTTCGGTGGTACCCAGGATCTGGCTGCCTTCGCGGGCGGTATTGTCCGTCATGATTACTGCTCCCCTGCAGGCTTGGGCGCGCTGGCAAGTGCCTGAAGCAATGCCGGGTCCTTGATCGCCTTCATGATGATTTCTTCAGCGCCAGTCTTGCCGTCCATGTAGGTCAGCAGGTTGGCCAATTGGGTGCGGGCTTCGAGCAGCTGGTTCAGGGAGTCGACCTTGCGGGCCACGGCGGCCGGGCTGAAGTCGTCCATGCTTTCGAAGGTGATGTCCAGGCTCAGGTTGCCTTCGCCTGTCAGCTCATTGGGTACGTGGAACGCGACGCGTGGCTGCATGGCCTTGAGGCGTGAGTCGAAGTTGTCGACGTCCACCTCAAGGAACTTGCGGTCGGCCACGGGTGCCAGCGGCTCGGCAGGCTTGCCGGCGAGGTCGGCCATCACGCCCATCACGAAGGGCAGCTGGACCTTTTTCTCGGCGCCGTAAAGCTCGACGTCGTACTCGATCTGCACTCGAGGCGCACGGTTGCGCGCGATGAATTTCTGAGAACTTTGCTTCGCCACGTTGCTGCTCCTGGTCGCTTGAGCGACGGTGTTGTTACTGCACGGTCCGGCGGCTTACTCGCTGTCGGGGCCGCGCAGGTTTTCAAATTGGGACATGCCATCGGGAATCAGATTGCGAACGATGGCCGCAAAGTCGGCATGTACCAGATTCTTGGCTCGGTTCAACAGCACCGGCAGCGGGCTTGAAGGCTCGTGGCGGGTGTAGTACGCAAGGATTTTGTCGAGGCTGCGCAGCACATCGTCGCGGGTGGCGATGTCGCCCGTCGGGCGAGGGGCTGCGGGCGCGGCGGCGTCGACCGAGGGGGCATTGTCTTCACTGACGGCCTCGGGATCGCTGCTGCTGTCGGTGCCTGGCACCGCTTGATTGAGAAGTTGCAGGGCCTGTTTGAGCGGCTGCTTCAAGGCGCTGAGGTCCACGCCCTGGGCGGAACCGACTTGGTCATTGACCTGTTGCTCAATGGCCTCGCACGCCGTGCGCGCCGCGCTCAAGGCGTCGCGGGTGGCTTGCAGTTGTTCGGGGTCGCTGTCCAGGAACGCGGCGTTGAGTTGCTGGTTGCCCAACTGCTCATCGGCAAAACTCTGCAGGCCGCTGGCGTTGAGCGCGGCGCGCAGGCTCACGGGCCCGAAGGTGCGCGAGCGTGTCAGGATGCTTTCGCGCAGCAGCCGAATATTGGTTTCGCAGGTCAGGCCGGTAAGGGCGTTGATGCGCACGGTGGGGTCGTTGTCATCGTCGGCATCCAGGCGCGGGTGCAGATCGGCCCAGTATTGGCGCAGCAAGGCGTTGATCAGCGTGAGGACTTCGGCCAGCCCGGCCACACCCTGGAGGGCGAGGGTGCTTTGCAGCAGAAAGTGGGTGATGCGCAGGTCTTTGCTGCGCTGCAACAGGTCGAGGCTTTGCTGCTGGATGCTGCGCCACTCGGGCGGCTCAGCGGGCAGGATCGAGTCGCCCATGCTGCGTTCGGGTTGGCCCTTGGCATCACGTTCCAATTGCAGAAATTGCGCGTCATATTCCATGTCCTCGCCACAAGGCGACGTCGCGGAAACGGCGGTGAGCAGCAACGGCACATCCACTGAATTCGATCTCCTTATCGGCCCGCTGGATGGCGGGCAATTCATGCACTAGTTGCGTAATGAACTTTGCATGTTTTCTTGGTCATACACTCAGCGCGCCACTACTGTGCCATCACTGATGTTCAAGAAGTTGTGCATTTTTGGTGTAGTACTTATGGCTTGTCAAGGTAAGCTATTCGCCCTCTGTGACAGATGTGCGGTGTTTAACAACCTGCGCGACTGGCGAGTCGAAAGGCGCGCCCAGAGCGGATTTTTGTCATGGAAGCCAGTTAAGATCAGCGATCATGCTGGTAAAAGCAGATTTTGGCGGTCGTTTGTACGACAGGACGGGACTCTCCAGGGCGGTGCTGCCTCCTGGGTAGACTGCGCGCGATGTATCAGCAAGGAGGCAAGATGTCGCTGTGTTTGACTATCACTAGTTATCACAAGATCACCCCTGGGCAATGCCCCGAAAAGTCCATGGGTCAGGGCGTGATGGCTATTGGCCGCAGTTCTGACAATGACTGGGTATTGCCCGACCCTGAGCGTCTCGTCTCTTCGCAACATTGCGTTATTCAATACAAAGATGGCCGTTATTACTTGACCGATAACAGCACCAATGGTGTGGAGTTGGTCAAGGCGGGTATTCGTATGCGTCGGGGTAACAGCGAGCCGTTGCAAGACGGTGAGTTGATCCGCATCGGCGATTACGAAATCCAGGCGCGTATCGACTTCAACGTGCAGGCCATCGACAGCCAGCCATTTGCCGGTGACTCACCCAACAGCTTTGAAGCGCTGATGGGCGCCGTGGCGAGCCAACCTGCGCCCACACCGATGATCGCGCCGCAGTTCCAGGGTGCCTCGGCCATGGAAACCTTGCCAGACCTGTTCGACTTCCTCAGCCCCACCGCCGTGCCGCCGCCCACCGTGGCGGACCATGTGCCGTCCGTGCAACACGATTTTCGCCCCCCGGCTCCAGTGGCCGTACCGGCGCCCGAAAAGCCATTGGTGCAAGGCTCGGTGATTCCCGAAGACTGGGACCTGTTCAGCGACGCGCCCGCCCCCGTCGTCAATGCTGCGCCCGCCCCAGCACCGATCATCCCGCCGCCGCCCGTGGTCGAGCCTGTTGCGCTCCCCGTGGCCAATGCCGAGCCACCACCGGACCTCCTGCAAGCCTTCCTGCGCGGTGCGGGCCTGGACCAGTTGCGCCTGGACAAAGCCGACGCCTGCGCGCAGATGGAAAGCATCGGCCGCAGCTACCGGCTGATGGTCGAGGGCCTGATCGACGTATTGCGCGCCCGTGCCAGCCTCAAGGGCGAGTTCCGCATGCAGCAGACAATGATCCGCCCCGCCGAAAACAACCCATTGAAATTCGCCCCGAATGCCGATGAAGCGTTACTGCTGTTGCTGCGTCATGGCAACCAGGCGTTCATGGCGCCGGACCTTGCCGTACGTGACAGTTTCGACGACCTGCGCGCCCACCAGTTGGCCGTGATGGCTGGCGTGGAAGCGGCGATCAAGCACTTGCTCACGCGCTTTGAACCGGCGCAGTTGGAGGAGCGCATGGGCAAGCCCGGCGGCCTCTCCAGTCTCTTCAATGGTTCGCGCCAGGCCCAGTACTGGCAGCAGTTCACCGAGCTCTACAGCAACATTTCCCGCGAGGCCCAGGACGATTTCCAGGACTTGTTCGGTCGTGAATTCAGCCGGGCCTACGAAGAACACAGTGCACGACAGCGACGCTGAAAACGCCTCGCACCAATGGATAAAACGGATAGCTAAATACGTCATTGAGGACGCAGGATGATTCCCAGGTTTTTACTCGCAGCCGCCACCGTGCTGCTGCTGACGGCGTGTGCCAACGACACTGCCAAACCCCAGGCGGCTGCCGAGGCCGAAGCTGACACGGCCGCCGTTGAGCTGCATTTTCACGCGATTGCCGGGCTTAACCCCGGTGCCAACGGCCAGGCCGCGCCGGTGCGGGTGCGCATTTTCGAATTGAAAAACGCCGCGACCTTTTCACGCTCCGATTACTTCGCCCTGGCTGACCGTGCGCAATCCACCCTCGGCCTCGACCTGCTGGACCAGGACGAAGTGATGGTGCAGCCCGGCCAACAACTGAGCCTGCAGCGCGATCTCGACCCGTCCACGCGCCAGATCGGCTTGCTGGTGGGCTACCGCGAGTTGGACCGTGCGCAATGGCGCACGGTCATCAACGTGCCGCCGCGCCAATACAGCGAATACCAGATCAGCCTCGACGTGCATGCCGTGCGCGCCGACGTCGTGGTTTCCCCATCCAGCCCAGCCCAATAACAAGCAATCGGAGCCCCCATGTCCTGGAACAATCGCGTGGTCTGGTCGGAAGGCATGTTCATCGGAACGCAGCACTTCCAGCAGCATGACCGTTACCTGGAAAACCTGATCGATGCCCGCAGCCGCCCGTTGTCGGCGGGTGCCTGGGGGTTCTCCGAGCTGCTGATCGACCAGGGCCTGCTGGCCCAGGGCAAGCTGGCGATCGTGTCGGCCCGCGGCCTGTTGCCCGATGGCACGCCGTTCAATATTCCCCAGGACGACCTGGCGCCGAGCCCGTTGAATATCGACGACAACCTGCGCGACGGCCTGGTTTACCTGGCCCTGCCGCTCAAGCGTGCCGGCGCCCGTGACACGGTGGACGAGGGCGAGGCCCTGGAAGCCGCGCGCTACGTGAGCCAGGTGCGTGAAGTGCGCGACGACAACGCCCCGTTCGAAAACCGTGTACCGGTGGCCGTGGGGTCGCGGGCGTTGCGCCTGCTGACGGCGCAGGACGGCATCAGCGACTACGCGGCCGTCGGCCTGGTACGCATCAAGGAAAAGCGTGCCGACCGTGCGTTGGTGCTCGATGACACTTACATCCCGCCCGTGCTGGACGTGGCCGCGAGCAAACCGCTGACGGCCTTTCGCAGTGAACTGCTGGGCCTGTTGCACCAGCGTGGCGAAGCCCTGGCCGGCCGCGTGGTGGCCTCGGGTGCCGGTGGTGCCTCGGAGATCGCCGACTTCATGCTGCTGCAACTGGTCAACCGCGCCCAGCCGCTGATCCAGCACTTCAGCCAGTTGAGCCCGTTGCACCCGGAGCGCTTCTTCAGCGAACTGGTCAGCCTGGCTGGTGAGTTTTCCACCTTTTCAACCTCCAGCCGTCGCCCCCAGGAATACCCGCAGTACCAGCACGACGACCTGGCCCTGAGCTTCATGCCGGTGATGGCGGCCCTGCGTGAGGCGCTGTCGATGCTGATCGACAGCAAGGCCACGCCGATCCCGATTGTGGAGAAAGCCTACGGCATCCATGTGGCGATGCTGGCCGACAAGACCCTGCTCGACAACGCCAGTTTCATCCTTGTGGTACGCGCCGATGTGCCCGGCGAAACCCTGCGTGCGCGTTTCGGCCAGCAGAGCAAGGTCGGCTCGGTGGAGCACATTCGCGACATGGTCAACCTGCAACTGCCGGGCATCGGCCTGCTGCCGTTGCCGGTGGCGCCGCGCCAATTGCCTTACCACGCCGGCAGCACCTACTACGAGCTGGACCGTGGCAGCGAGCACTGGCAGCAGCTGAATAATTCCGGCGGTTTCGCCTTCCATATCGCCGGGCAGTTCCCGGGCTTGAACCTGGCCTTCTGGGCGATCCGAGGATAATTGGCGATGCATCCCAATGATGATGACCGCACCCAGTTCATGCCGCGCCCGGGTGGCCGAGAACCTGCACCCGCGCGTGCCGAACCTGCGCCGCTGTCGATGCCGGCTGCGCCGATCCTCACCGGCAAGAGCCAGGGCCTCAACCCGCTGGAAAGTGCCGCCGGCCCGTTGCTGGCGTTGTTGACGCGGTTGCGCAACACCATCGCCCATCCCGCGCCGGCCAGCCTGCGCGCGCAGTTGCTGGCGTACCTGCGCCAGTTCGAAGAACGCGCCGAAGCCGCCGGTGTGGCACGCAATGAAGTGCTGTTGGCCCGTTACGCGCTGTGCACTGCCTTGGATGAAGCGGTGCTGAGCACGCCGTGGGGCAGCACCAGTGACTGGGGTAAGCAGAGCCTGCTGATCACCGTGCACAACGAAGCCTGGGGGGGCGAAAAGGTTTTCCAGTTGCTTGACCACTGTCTGCAAAGCCCACGGGAACGCCTGTACCTGCTGGAGCTGTTGTACCTGTGCATGTGCCTGGGTTTTGAAGGGCGTTACCGGGTGATGACCGACGGGCGCAGCCAGTTGGAAGCCTTGCGCGAACGCACCGCCGCAGCGATACGCAGCGCCCGTGGCGAGCACGAGCGTGAGCTGTCGCCGCACTGGCGCGGTGTGACCGTGGCCCGTGATCGCCTGGCGCAATTCATGCCGCCATGGATTGCCGTGGCGATTGGCTTGGCGCTGCTGTTGGCGTTGCTGTTCGGCCTGCGCCTGAAGCTGGCCTCGGACGCCGAGCCGGTGTTCAAGAATATTCATGCCCTGGGCGAGATCCCGGTGCAGGCCATCGACCGTCCGGTGGCGCAGCCCAAAGTGATTGAGCGCCCGCGCCTGGCCGGGTTCCTGGCCGATGACATCAAGGCCGGCCGCGTGGCGGTGGAAGACAAGGTTGACCGCTCTGTGGTGACCATTCGTGGCGATGAGCTGTTCGCCTCGGCCAGCTCCAGCATCGTCGATGACTACCAGCCGCTGATGCTGCGCATCGCTGACGCCATTCGCAAGGTCAAGGGCCAGGTGCGTGTCACCGGGCACAGCGACAACCGCCCGATTGCCACGTTGCGCTTCCCGTCCAACTGGGCGTTGTCCGAAGCCCGGGCCAAGTCGGTGCTGGAGATTCTCGCGGCCAAGACCGGCCAGGCCGAACGCTTCAGCGCCGAAGGCCGCAGCGACACCGAGCCATTGGCCACCAACAGTACTGCCGAAGGCCGTGCCCGCAATCGTCGGGTTGAAATCACCGTATTGGCGGAGGGCGTCGAGTGAAGGCGTTTTTCAGTTTCATGATTCGCTGGGTGATCCCCGTGCTGGGCCTGATTGCCCTGAGCCTGATCATCTGGTTTGTTGGCCCGCTGCTGGACGTGCTGGTGCCCGAAGGGCGCCGTTGGGCGCTGATCGTGCTGGTGTTTGCGCTGTGGGTGGCCTACCGCGTGTTCCGCATCATCCAGGCCCGTCGCCAGGCCGCCGAAGTGATGCGCAGCCTGGCCGCAGAAACCCCGGTCGACCCCAACAGCGTTGCGACCGCCGAAGAGCTGTCCACGCTGCGCCAGCGCATGGACGAAGCCCTGGCACTGCTGAAAAAGGCCAAGCTGGGCGGCGATGAGCGCCGCAACCTCTACGAGTTGCCGTGGTACGTGATCATCGGCCCGCCGGGCTCGGGCAAGACGACCGCGCTGGTCAATTCCGGGCTGCATTTCCCGCTGGCGGCGCAATTGGGCGCCGGTGCGGTGCGGGGCGTGGGTGGTACGCGCAACTGCGACTGGTGGTTTACCGACCAGGCCGTATTGCTCGACACCGCTGGCCGCTATACCACCCAGGACAGCAACTCCACGGTGGACAAAGCCGCCTGGCTGGGCTTTCTCGACTTGCTGAAAAAGCAGCGTTCCCGCCGGCCGATCGACGGGGCGTTTATCGCCATCAGCCTCTCGGATCTGCTGCTGGGCACCGACGCCGAGCGCGCAGCCCATGCCGCCGCGATTCGCCTGCGCATCCAGGAGCTGTATACGCAGCTGGGCGTGCGTTTCCCCATCTACCTGATGCTCACCAAGCTCGACCTGGTGCCGGGCTTCATGGAGTTCTTCGACAACCTGAGCAAGGAAGAGCGCGCCCAGGTGTGGGGCATGACCTTTGCCCTGGACGACGGCAAAAACAGCGACAGCCCGCTGGCGCACCTGCAAAGCGAGTTCGCGGGCTTGGAGCAGCGTCTCAACGAACGCCTGGTCGAGCGCTTGCAGCAGGAACGCGACCCGGCACGACGCGACCTGATCTACGGCTTCCCGCAGCAGTTCGGCGCGCTGAAAGATTGCCTGCAAAGCTTCCTCGAAGGCGTGTTCAAACCCAACGCTTTTGAAGAGCGCGTGTTGCTGCGTGGCGTGTACTTCACCAGCGGCACCCAGGAAGGCAGCCCGATTGACCGCCTGATCGGTGCCATGGCCCAGAGTATGAACCTGGACCGCCAGCACCTGGCGCGCCAGAGCGGCACCGGGCGCAGTTACTTCATCGAAAAACTCTTCACCGCCGTGGCCTTTGCCGAGCGTGGTTTGGTGGGTGTGAACCCGAAGGTCGAACGGCGTCGCAAGTGGATTGCGCGTGGAGTGCTGGCGGCCACCGTCGCGCTGGTGGTGGTGGTCAGCAGCCTGTGGTGGGTGAGCTATCGCGCCAACCAGGCGTATATCGCCCAGGTCGATCAGAAGGTCGCGCCACTGGGCCAGACCGTACAGAACCTGAGCCCGGCACAACGGGAAGTGCTCGCCGTGCTGCCGTTGCTCAACGCGGTGAAGAACCTGGCGGGGGATTCACCGAGCTGGTCCGAAGGGCTGGGGCTGTACCAAGGCGATATGCTCGAAGCCGAGTCCGCCAGCGTGTACCGCAAACTCTTGATCGCCGTGTTCGCGCCACGCCTGGTGACGCGTATCGAAGAGCAACTGCACGGCGGCGGCAACTCGGACTTTCTCTATGAGGGCCTCAAGGCTTACCTGATGCTCGCCGACACCGAGCATTACGACCCGGACTTCATCAAGGCCTGGATCGCCTTGGACTGGGACCGCAACCTGCCCCGCGACCTGCCGGCCGACCAGCGTCAGGCCCTGGCCGGGCACTTGCAAGCGCTGTTCGAACGCCATCCGCCGAGCGCGCGCCTGGACCCACGCCTGATCGACGACCTGCGTCGCCAATTGCAGCAATTGCCGGTAGCCCAGCGCGTGTACGACCGCGTCAAGCGCCAGAAACTGCCCGAAGGTATCCCGGACTTTCGTCTCAATGAGGCCGCCGGTCGCGATGCCGCACTGGTGTTCAGCCGCAAGAGCGGCAAGCCGTTGGGCGAGCCGTTGAGCGGTTTCTTTACTGCCAAGGGCTATCGCCAGGCGTTTTTGCTCAGCAGCCTGAACCAGACCGGCACCCTGGCCGAAGAGCAATGGGTGCTGGGCCATGAACAGGCCGACCAGCAGAACGTGGTGAGCCTGGCCGCCGACGTGCGCCGTTTGTACTTCCAGGATTACCAGCGCCAGTGGGACGCGTTGCTCGCCGACATCGACTTTGTGCCGATCACCAGCGTGGCACAGGCCGCCGATGTGCTGCGGGTGATTTCCGGGCCCACCTCGCCGCTGAAAAAGCTGTTGGTGGCGGTCGCCAGGGAAACCGACCTGCAAGCCGAAGAACGCCAACTGGCCGCCAAAGGCGTGCCGGTGGAAGGCGGCGTGGACAAGCTCAAGGAGCGCCTCGGCAGTTTGCTGGGCGAGGCACAACCGACGGCGAATGCCCCGGCACCGGCGGATGATCCGGTGACCGCGCACTTTGCAGAACTCAACAGCATCGTCAGCAAAAACGAAGGCGAACCGGCGGCCATCGACGGCCTGCTGTCGGACATGAATGCGCTGTATGTGCAGGTCAGCGCCATGGTCGGTGCCAGCGGCGATGCCTTGCTCGGCGAGGCCAAGAACCAGGCGGCGGCTGCCGCCACGCGGGTCAGCCTGAACGCCGAGCGCCAGCCGCCGCTGGTGCAGGGCATGGTCAAGTCGGTGGTCAATTCCACCACCAACAGCATGATGGGCGGGGTGCGTAACCAGCTGAACGCGGCCTGGGTCAGTGAAGTGGTCAACGTATATCGCCAGTCGTTGGCCGGGCGTTACCCGATGTCGCCGGGCAGTGCGCGGGACGCCACCCTGGATGACTTCGGCCAGTTTTTCGGGGTGGGCGGGGTGATGGACAACTACTTCCGCAAATACCTGCAGCCCTATGTGGACACGTCGGCACAGACCTGGCGCTGGCAACCGGGGGCGGCGCAGAAGCTGGGGATTGCGCCTGGCGTGCTGCAAACCTTCCAGCGTGCGGCGACGATTCGGGACGCGTTCTTCCGCTCCGGTGGCACCCAACCCATCGTGCGTTTCGAACTCAAGCCGGTGTCGATGGACCCTACCATCACCCAGTTCCTGCTTGACCTGGACGGCCAGCAATTGAGCTACGACCACGGCCCGAGCCGCCCGGTAGCGATGCAATGGCCGAACCCCGGCAGCATTGGCGTGGTGCGTATATCTATCATGCCGCCGTCGGCCAGTGGTCGCTCCGGTATCACCCTGGACGGCCCGTGGGCCTGGTTCCGTCTGCTGGAGCAATCAGACCTCACGGCAGGCAACTCGCCGGACCGTTTCAACCTGCGCCTGCGGGTCGATGGCGCGAGCATCGCCTACGAGTTGCGCGCCAACAGTGCGTTCAACCCGTTCAAGAGCCGCGTGCTCAGCGGCTTCAGCCTGCCGGAGCGGCTATGACGGCCCTGGGTTTCTACGGCAAGTTGGCCAGCCGCGGGGACTTCGTCAGCCGCGCCTTGCCCCAGAGCTTTATAGGCCCGTGGGACAGCTGGCTGGCAGCGGGTTTGCTCGCCAGCCAGAACAGCCTCGGCGCTGACTGGCTGAATGCGTACCTGGTCAGCCCGTTGTGGCGCTTTGTGCTGGCGCCGGGCGTGTGCGGGCCGGATGCGGCGGCGGGCGTGGTGATGCCGAGCATTGACCGGGTCGGGCGGTATTTTCCGCTGGCGGTGGTGACCTTGCTGGATCACGACACCAACCCGGCGTCGCTGGTGGGCGGTTCTGACGCCTGGTTCGAGCAGGCTGAAACCTTGTTGCTCAGCACCCTCGACAGCGGCGCGACCTTCGAAAGCTTCAACGCCGGGCTCGACGAGTTGGGCGTGCCGGCCAGCGAGCCGCGGGCGGTGGACAGCCGTTTCGCCGGCCTGCAAAGGGTGGCAGCCACCGTGCCGCACCAGCGTATGACCGCACTGGCCGAACAGGCGTGCGAGGGCGCAAGCCTGTGGTGGGGGCGAGGTTCGCAGCGTATCTCCCCCGGTTTATTACGGTGCCAGGGCCTGCCTGCCGCCAGCGATTTTGCGCAGTTTTTGCTCGGACAAGAAGGTGTGGTGTAGATGGGCGTGACGTACGAATCCGCGAGCAAAAGCCATGTGGGCATGGTTCGCCAAGTCAACGAAGATGCCTTTCTGGACCTGCCGGAAAACCGCTTGTGGGTGGTGGCCGATGGTATGGGCGGGCACGCGGCGGGGGACTATGTCAGCAGCCTGATCGTCGATAGCCTGCGCCATGTGCCGCTGGGCCGCTCCCTGGACGAATACTCGGCGGCGCTGCGCAATGACCTGCTGCGCATCAACGCGGCCGTGCGCGAAGAAACCGCCAACCGTGGCGTGACCATGATGGGCAGCACCGTGGTGGTGTTCGCCGCGCGCGGCTTGCGCGGGGTGTGCCTGTGGGCCGGCGACAGTCGCCTGTATCGCTTGCGCGACGGCGTGCTGGAAAGCATTTCCCGCGACCACAGCTACGTGCAAGACCTGCAAGACAGCGGCCTGCTCAGCGAAGCCGACGCCCGCACCCACCCGCGCTCCAATATCGTCACCCGCGCCATTGGCGTTGAGGCCCAGTTGAACGTCGCCTCGGTGGACCTGTTAATCGCTCCCGGCGACAGCTATTTGCTGTGCAGTGATGGCCTCAACAAGACCGTCGAAGACCATGAAATCCGCGACGTGCTCAGCCATGACGCGCCGGATGAAATCGTGCGCAGCCTGGTGCACTTGGGGCTCAATCGCGGCGCACCAGACAACATCACCACCCTCGTCGTGAAGGTCTCGTCATGAACATCGTCATCCCGGGTTATGACATCGAAGGCGAGATTGGCGAAGGCGCCATGGCCAGCGTGTACCTGGCGACCCAGCGCTCGCTGGAGCGCAAGGTGGCGTTGAAGGTGATGGCGGCAGCGCTGGCGGCCGACCCGAGTTTCTGCGAACGCTTCCTGCGCGAGGGCAAGACGCTGGCGCGTTTGTCACACCCGCACACGGTGACCATCCATGACATCGGCAACGTCGGTGAGCTGTATTACATGGCCATGGAATACCTGCCCAATGGCACGCTCAAGGAGCGCATTGCTGCTGGGCTGACCCCGGAGCAGGGCGTGACGCTCATCCGCCAGATTGCCTCGGCCCTGGGCTATGCCCATGCCCAAGGGCTGGTGCACCGTGACGTCAAGCCGGCGAACATTCTGTTTCGCGCCGATGGCACGGCAGTGCTGTCGGACTTCGGGATTGCCAAGTCGCTGGACGATCGCACCCAATTCACCCAGGCCGGGTTTGCCGTGGGCACGCCGAGCTACATGAGCCCCGAGCAGGCGCGGGGCCAGGAGATCGATGGCCGCGCCGACCTCTACGCGTTGGGCGTGGTGCTGTATGAAATCCTCGTCGGCAAGCTGCCTTACAACGGCACAGATGCGCTCTCCACCGCGCTGGCGCACTTGACCGAACCCTTGCCGGAATTGCCGGTGCACCATGGGCGCTATCAGGGCGTGCTGCGCAAGTTGTTGGCCAAGGACCCGGCGGAACGTTATCCGGATGCGGCAGCGTTGTTGTTGGCGCTGGATCAACTGCCGGCTGATGAATCGGATGCCACGCTGGTGCGGCCGCTGCCGATTCCATTGAGCTTTGAGCTGGCGGGCATGACCCCTGTCACCATCGACATTCCGACGGATAAACCGCAGCCGCAGCCAATAGTGCGTCAACCGGTGGTGACGCCGACGCAGCACAATGCCCCGTCCGAGCAGCGCCGTGGGCCGGTATTGGCTTTAGCCGCCGTGGCAGTCGCCGTCGCGTTGGCCATTGGTGGCGCCAGCTACTGGTGGTTGAGCGGCGGCGATGAACCGGCCAAGCCGCCAGCCGCCGTGGTGCCCAAGGTGACGTCGCCCGTGGCTGTCGCTGAAGTGGATGGCGGTCAGCGCCCGTTGCTGATGGCAGGCAAGAAAACCTTGTTCCAGCGTGTACTCAGCAAACCCGGCGCCCAGCTTTCAGCGGACGCCGGGAGTACGCCGGGTAAAGCGCTGCCGGCGTTTTCCGTGCTCTACGTGTACCAGCGCAAAGAGGTCGATGGCAGCCAGTGGGTACGCGTCGGCGCGGCCACTGATGGTCGCAGCGACGGTTGGCTGCCAGCCTCCCAGGTCAGCGACTGGAAACAAAGCCTGGTGCTCAAGTTCACCGAGCGCTCCGGCCGGGCTCCCGTGATGTTCCTGCGCCAGCCCGGTGAGGTGGAAAAACTGCTGGCCGACCCTGCCGCAGCGAAAAGCGCCTTGGCCAAGGCGCAGAACTACCGTGAAGACAACCAGCAAGTCCTGGCCCTGGAACCCACCGCCAGCGCGGTGCCGCAGAACCAGTTCTACCTGTTGCCGATCTTCGATTCAAAGGAGAGCTTCGACGACAACGGCCAGCCGGTGCAGTTGCTCAACGTGGCCTCCATCGACCCAGGCAGCCGCGCCGCTGCCAGACCCGCCAGCCCGACGCTCAGCGCCAATGCCGACGCATTCCGCACGGCGGTGGTGCTGGTGGTGGACACCACCGTGTCGATGCAGCCCTACATCGACCAGATTCGCGACGTGGTGCATGAGCTACAAACCCGCATTGCCGAGCGCGGCGAGTTGGACAGCGTCAGCTTCGGCATGGTCGGCTTTCGCAGCAGCATCCAGAAAACCCCGGGCCTTGAGTATGTCGCCAAGACCCTGATCAGCCTCGACCAAGGTCGCGACCCGCAGCGCTTTCTGGATATGGCGCGCCAGGTCAAAGCGTCGACGGTGTCCAGCCACTCGTTCAACGAAGATGCGTTTGCCGGGGTGATGCAGGCAGTGGACGGCATGGATTGGTCCGGCTACGGCGGGCGCATCATCCTGCTGGTTTCCGATGCCGGCGCGCTGCGCAAGAACGACCCGTTCGCCGCCACCCAGATGAACGAAGCCGAAGTGCGCCAGGCGGCCCTGGGTAAGCAGATCAAGATCTATGCGCTGCACCTGCGCACTGATGCCGGCAAGAAAACCCATGCCGGCGCCGAGAGCCAGTATCGCGTTCTCACCGCCGACGCCAACCCGCAGATCGGCGACCTGTATACGCCAGTGCCAGGGGGCGATGTGCGCAAGCTGGGTGAGCGCGTCGATGAGATCGGCACGGTGTTCGCCAACCTGGTGCATCAGGTGCGCAGCAACACGCCGCAGCCCGTGCCGTTGCTCAGTGCCGCGCCGAGCCTGGCGGACAAGTCCGCCGCCGTCGGTTATGCCATGCACATGGACTTTCTCGGGCGCAAGACCGCGAGCCAGGCACCGCAGTTGGTCAGCGCCTGGACGGCGGACCGCGACCTGACCAACCCGGCGCTGCCAGCGTTCCAGGTGTGCGTGATGTTGACCAAGCTGCAACTCAACGACCTGCAACAATCGTTGAAGTTGATCGTGGATGCGGCGCGCAAGACCCAAAGCTCGCCCAAGGATTTCTTCCAGGAAATCGCCAGCGCCTCGGCCTATATGAGCCGCGACCCGCAGGCCCTGCGCAAGGGCGGCAACCTGGCTGACGGCGGCCTGCTCGGTGAATACCTGGAGGGCCTGCCGTACCGCAGCAAGTCGCTGAACATGACCCAGGACCTGTGGTTGTCATTGAGCGTGGCCGAGCAGGAAGACTTTATCGACGAGCTGGATTCGAAAATCCGTCTGTATGAAACCTTCCATAACGACGTGGCCAACTGGGTCCGTTTCGGCGATGCCGAACCGGGCGATGCGTTGTACCGCGTGCCGCTGTCGACGCTGCCGTAATGTTGAACCTGAGCGCGGTGCACAAGAGCCGGGGCGTCGGTAGCCAGCGCTACAGCCTGGTGATCCCTGCGTTGCAGCTGGGCGCGGGTGAGCAACTGGCAATTGTCGGCCCCAGTGGTTGCGGCAAGAGCACCTTGCTCGACCTGCTGGCGCTGGTGTTGGCGCCGGATCAGGTGGGGCAGTTTGCATTCAACCAACACGACATCGGCGCGCTGTGGCGTGCCGACCGGCAATCGGCGCTGGCCGCGTTGCGCAGCCAGCACTTGGGCTATGTGCCGCAGACCGGGGGGTTGCTGGGGTTTCTGGATGTGCGCGGCAATATCGCGCTGTCGCGCCAACTGCTGGGCTTGCAGGACGACGGCCGCGTGGCGCGCCTGGCTGAGCAGTTGCAGATCAGCGATCAGTTGGCCAAGCGCCCGGCGGCGTTGTCGGTGGGCCAACGCCAGCGGGTCAGCTGTGCGCGGGCTCTGGCCCACGGGCCGCAACTGGTGCTGGCCGATGAGCCGACGGCGTCCCTGGACCCGCTCAACGCCGAGCGCGTGATGCAGGCGCTGCTGGCCCAGGCCCGCGAACACCGTACGGCCTGTGTGATCGCCACCCATGACGAACCGCTGGCCCGCGCCAGTGGCTTGCAGGTGCGGCGTATCAGTTGCCAGCGCGACCCAGACGGCGGCGTCACCGCAACCCTCGGGGAGGCGTGCTGATGCGCATCGGCCTGGTTGCTTCGCTTGCGTGGCAGGACTACCGCAACGATGGGTGGCTGTCGGCCTGTTCGGTGTTGGCATTGGTGGCGGTTATCGCGCCATTGCTGGTGTTATTCGGGCTGAAATTTGGACTGGTTAGCAGTTTGACCGAACGCTTGGAGACCGACCCCGCCAGCCGTGAAATCATCCCGTTGGGCGGTGGTCGATTCAGCGCGGCGTTTATCGCGCAGCTGGGTGAGCGCAGCGATGTCGCGTTTGCTGTGCCGCGCACACGGCAGATTGCGGCCACGGCGCAGGTGGGCACCTTGACCCTGGAAATGCTGCCGACTGCCGCAGGCGACCCGTTGTTGGCAGGCTTGCCGATGCCCCACGGCCTGGACCAGATCGTGCTCAGCCATACCGCCGCCGAAAAGCTCGCGGCAAGGCCCGGTGATTGGCTGGACACCAGCTTTGCGCGGCAAGTGGCGGGGCGCGTCGAGGCCCAGCGCACGCGGTTGCAGGTGCTGGCGGTGTTGCCGCTGGAGGCCTTCGCTCGCGAGGGCCTGTTTGCCGATCTGGCGTTGCTGGAGGCAGCGGAAGATTACCGCGATGGCCGTGCGGTGCCGGCGTTGGGTTGGGCCGGTGAAGCGGCGAGCGTGAGTGAACAGCGCATCTACCCGGCGTTTCGCCTGTATGCGCGCAGCCTCAGTGATGTGGAACCGTTGCGGGTGTATTTCGCCGAGCAGAACCTGTTGGTTTCAACCCAGGCGCACACCATCGCTCAAGTGCAATCGTTGAGCCGCAACCTGTCGATTGTGTTCTGGATCATCGCCGGGTTGGCGTTGGCCGGGGCGTTTGCGGCGATTTTCGCGGGGACCCTGGCGGCGGTGGCGCGTAAGCACCGTGAACTCTCGGTGTTGCGCCTGCTGGGGTTTTCCACCGCCGCCTTGTTGCTGTTTGTGCTGCTGCAAGCGCTATACAGCGCGGGTTTTGCCGCTGTGCTCAGCGTTGGGCTGTATGGCCTGGCTGAGGCGGCGTTGAACAAGCTTTTTGTGCAGGTGCCAGGCGAGTACGCCAGCCATCTGTTGGCGCGCCATTACGGCCTGGCCCTAGTGGCGGTGCTCGGCGTCAGTGCCGTGGCGGCCGCCTGTGGTGGTTGGCGGGTGGCCCGTATCCAGGCTTCTGAAGGAATCAGAGATGTATAAATTACTGGGCGCCTGCGTGGCGCTGAGCCTGGCCTCGCTGGCCTGGGCTGATGAAGCAAGTGACAAGCTCGACAACCCCAAGCCGTTGCCGGACGACGTGAGCCTGCCGCTGCCCTGCGAAGGTAACATGGTATTCCGCTACGCCTACATTCTGGCCCAGGGCACCCTGGATGACCGTGAAATCAGCCTGGGCTACCCCTTTGCCGAAGGCGAGGCGGGTTATCAGCAGTCGTTTATTTCCGGTTACCGCCGCGACTTCATCAACGGCCAGTTCACCCTCAAGGACTTGCCCAAGGACTGGAGCAAGGTCATCGCGCCGCAGATGCCGAAGACCGACGCCAAGACCCCGCTCAAGCCCATGCTGTACTTCATTGGCAAATACGAAGTGACTGCTCGCCAATACGCCCAGGTGATGGCCCAGGCGCAGTCCCTGGCCAGCGGCGAACCGGCGCCGGCGTGTGATGCGCCCACGGGCATGGCCGGGCGTTTGCCCAAGGTGAAACTGTCGCGCTTTGAAGCCGAGCGTTTCTCGGCGGTGTACAGCGCCTGGCTGATGAAATACCACCGCGAACTGCTGCCGGTGAGCGGGCGCGGTGCGTCGACCGAAGACGGTGGCCTGGGATTTGTGCGCCTGCCCACCGAAGTGGAATGGGAGTACGCCGCGCGCGGCGGCCAGGCGGTGAGCCGCCAGGACCTGGAAGGCCGGCTGTATCCACGGCGCGTCGAGGGCAGTGAAAGCGATGGCCCGCTGGCCGATTACGCGGTGTTCAACCAAGTGGCCGGCGGCACCGGCCAGGCAGCGCGGTTGATGCCCATCGGCACCAAATTACCTAACCCCATCGGCATGTTCGACGTGATCGGCAACGCCGCGGAAATGGTCCAGGAATCCTTCCAACTGGTACACGCTGGCCGCCGCCAGGGCACCTACGGCGGCTTTGTGGTCAAGGGCGGCAACTACCTGGAAGGCGAGGGCACGTTGTTCACCGGCATGCGCCGCGAATACCCGCTGTTTGCCGCTGATGGCACCGAGCAAAGCAACGAGACCACCGGTTTTCGCGTGGCGATTGGCGCGTTGTCGGCGCCGCGCTCGCGCTACAAGGAGCTGTTCGCCCAGTGGCAGAAGGAAGGCCGCCTGGCCGCGCTGACCGATGCCATCGACGACGCCCAGGACCCGACCAAACGCCTGGACAGCATCATCGCCGCCAGTGTCGATCCCAAGCTGCAAGCCGAACTGGGCCTGGTCAACGAAGAGCTCAAGCGCAACGTGTCGCTGATCGCCCAGCAACGCGAAGAAGCGGCGGGCAATTTGATCCAGTCGGCGGCGTTGGTGGCCGAGACCATCAGCAACTACAACATCCGCCTGGCCAACCTGCAGAAGAGTCGCCAGCAGGCGGTGGACAGCAAGGACGAGGCCAGCACGCAGCTGTTCGACATGGCCATCACCAATGGACGCAGCGCGTTGGACGGCGCGGTGGCGATTTACATCGACAACCTGGCCACCGGCACGCGCTACACCGATGCGGTGATCCAGGCGCAGTTTCAACGGATCAAGGAAGAGTTGGATCGCAAGCCAGTGCTCGGCAAGAGCCTGGTGACGCGCGCGACACTGTTCGTTCGCCATGTCGGCAACTACCGCAAGCAACAGCGGGCCGACCCGGCAACGATCTTGAAGGAATTGCTCGCAGCGAGCGGTCAGCGGTCTTGATCGTTGGCTGTCTAGCGAGCTTGGAAGGGACTCAGGCGGCGGTGGGCCGTGCTGGGCAAGTCAAACTTAACAGAGATCACATCTATGCTTTTTTCCCGTAAGGCGGTTTCCAAGCGTCACCTGCTGCTGATCGCAGCTGGTTTCAGCACCGTGTTGACTGGTTGCGCTACGTCGCCTGCGTCCAAGGTGGCGTCGAGCACCAAGGTCGAGTACTACCCCAACTGCTACGAGCCGGTGCAGCACCTGCGCGCCACCGATTCGGACATGACCAAGTCGGTCGTCACCGGTGCCGCGATCGGCGCGGCCGGCGGTGCCCTGCTGGGCGCGCTGACCGGCGACAAGGACAGCCGTGGCCGCAATGCCGCGATCGGTGCCGCAGGCGGCGCCCTGGCTGGCGGTGCGGCGGGTTACTACACCGAGCGCCAGAAACAGATCACCGATGACAACCAGCGCATCGCGTCCTACTCCACCGACTTCAACAAAAGCGCCTCGGACATCGACCGCAGCACCGCCTATGCCAAGGCGTCGCAGCAGTGCTACCAGAGCGCATTCACCAAGCTGGTGGCTGATCGCAAGGCCAAGACCGTCAACGACACCGAAGGCCGCAAGCGCCTGGCGGAAATCGTCGCGGGCCTGAAGGAGTCCAATGACCTGATCGTGACGGTCAACGGCAAAGCCAGCGAAGACCTGAACAACTACACCCAGGCCTACGAGAAAGACCTGCAACAGGTCGGCGTACAGCGCAGCGATGTGGTAACCGTGGCCACCGCCGATACCACGCCAGTGGTCGCTCCGGCCAAGGGCAAGAAAGCCGTCAAGCCAGCCAAGAAGCCGGTGCTGCCGACAGTGCCGAAAGAAGCGGTCACCACCGAACGTAGCATCCAGACCGTGCAGGCCAAGCAAGCTGAAAGCAAGCAGGTCGCCAGTGCGGGCAAGACCCAGATCGAAGCAACCTGCCGCAATCCAAACCTGGCCGACTGGGCGCCAGTACCTTGCCCTAACGTTTAAGTACTTGTTGCTATAAGCGTTAAACGCCAACCGATCTGCGCCTAAAGCGCGAGATCGGTGGCGTTCTTTTTGCAAATCGTTACACTGCTGCGGCCACTCCAATAAATACACCGAGGCCGTGTGCATGAAATTTCGTCTTCTCCTGTGGGTGCTGGGCCTGATGATGGGCAAAGCCAGCCGCACCAACCCCGCCTTCCAGCAGCAACTGGGTGACAAAGACCTGGCCTTCCAGCTGCAGACCCTCGACGGCAAGGTTGCCCGTCACTTCATCGTGAAAGACCAGCGCATCACCAGCCGCTCAGGTGTCCACCCGGCGCCGGCCTTCGCGATTGCCTTCAAGGATGCCGCCTACGGCTTCGCCACGATGCAGGCGAAGAACAAGCAACTGGCGTTCATGACGGGGATTCAGGACAAGTCGATCCAGATCAAGGGCAACCCGGCACTGGTGATCTGGTTCCAGGGCCTGACCAAGTATTTGAAGCCGAAGAAAAAGAAGTAGGTGGTCAGGTAGACCGAGTTGACTTCATCGCAGGCAAGCCAGCTCCCCCAGTGACCGCGTTCCAACTTGGAAATACGGTCAACTGTGGGAGCTGGCTTGCCTGCGATAGCGGTTTAACAGGCAGTGGGCTTACCCCTGGCTGAACTGCGAAGCCAATTCGCGCAACAGCACTTCGGCATCCAGCACTTTACCCACCACGTCCTCGGCCTTCTCGCGGCTCAGGCCCAGGCGCTCAAGCAACGCGTCGGGAATGGATTCATCCGGCCCGGAGCCAATCCCCCGGCTGCGCAACAGGCGCACCGCCAGGCACACCAGGTTCGGATACTCGGCATATTGCCCGTCATACGTGGGGTCGTGCTGGAAGCGCAGGGCGGTGCACAGTTCGTCCGGCATGTCCCAGTAGCGCATCAGCCAGGCGCCGATCTGTTCGCGGCTGATGCCCAGCAAATGTTGCTCGACGTAGCTGTGGCACAGGTGCGGGTTGACCTCCAGGTGCCGGCAGATCAGCGAGAAGTGCGGCGGAAACACGTGGGCCAGCAGCAGGTAGCCGAAGTTGTGCAGCAAACCTGCCAGGTAGGTCAGGCCGGCTTCCGGGCGCTGGGCGCGGGGCATGGCGCGGGTCAGGCCCTCGATCACGGCGGCGGTGTAGATCGACTGGTGCCAGTACGGCGTGGACAGGTGCGGGCGGTCCTTGGGCAGGCTCAGGGTTTTGCCCAGGGCCAGGCCCAGCGCCAGGTTGATCACAAGATCAAAGCCCAGCACGCGCACGATGGCGTCTTCGACTGAGCGGATCTTGCCCGGCGAGGCGTAGTAGGGCGACGCGGCCCAGCTTACGACCTGGGCGGCAAGGGCCGGGTCGGTTTCCACCACGCCAGTAATGTCGTCGATGGTGGCGTTGGGATCCACGCGCAGCTTGATGATCTTCTGCGCCGTGTCGGCCAGCGGCGGAATTTCGATGGTCGCTTCCAGGCGTTGCTGGATACGGCGAGCGGTGAAGGCTTGCATCGCCTGGGTGATTTCCTCGCGGTCATCATTGGGGCGGTCGAGGTTCGGACGGATGTTGCTCAAGGGCTCACCGAACTGCGCGGCGCTGGCCTTGGTGAGCAGGCTCTTGAAAGCGTCGGTGGGGATTTCCAGCAACAGCCCGGCTTCGCCCGAATGCACCAGCAGGCTCGGCTCATTGAGCAAGCGGCCTTCGTACAGGCACGGCGAACTGGTCAGTGGCGGCAAGCCCGGCAGCAGGCTCAGGTCATGCTTGCCCAGCATGCGCTCGACCCGCTCGGGGGCGACAGCCGTGAGGCGGCGACCGGTGAGTTCGGCGAGGCGGTTGAGGTCCAGCAACTGGCTTTGGGGGAACAGCACCATGAGCGCGCCAACCGCATCTTCAAGCAACACCGCCTGGACCTTTCGGGCAGGGTTCAGGCCAGGCTGTTCGATGACTTCCGTGTAGGGGATGGCGAGCTTTGCGAGCAGCGCCCGAATGACCGGCGGGGCGGTCAGTGGGGCTGTGGCGAGGGCAACTTCTGACATGGCCTGATCCAATTTCTTACATTCATTGGAGTATAACCAGCTTGATACGGGTGTTGGTCGGATAAGTGGCGTTTGTGATGAGGTTGGCGGTGTGCTGATTACCCTGTAGGAGCGAGCTTGCTCGCGAAGACCTTCCTGGCGGCGCCATCATCCAGAGCGTCCGCGTCATCGTTAGCGTTTTTCGCGAGCAAGCTCGCTCCTACAGGGAAGAGGTCAAACCTGGCCGTACTGTTGGCCGTGGCGTAGCCAGCGGTTGAGCAACGGGCTGACGTGGTCGGGCCAGCGCTCAAGCAGGGCCTGGGCGGCGTCGCGGACTGCGGGCAACAAGTCAGCATCGCGCATCAGGTCGGCAACCTTGAATTGCAGCAGGCCGGTCTGGCGCGTGCCGAGCATTTCACCGGGGCCGCGCAGTTCGAGGTCTTTTTCGGCAATGACAAAACCGTCGTTGGTTTCGCGCATGATGCCCAGGCGCTGACGACCGATCTGCGACAGTGGCGGATGATAGAGCAGCACGCAGTGGCTGGCGGCACTGCCCCGGCCAACCCGCCCGCGCAACTGGTGCAGTTGCGCCAGGCCCAGGCGTTCGGGGTTTTCGATGATCATCAGACTGGCGTTGGGGACGTCCACGCCCACTTCAATCACGGTGGTAGCCACCAGTAATTGCAGGTTGCCGGCCTTGAACTCGGCCATTACCGCGGCTTTTTCCGCCGGTTTCATACGGCCATGGATCAACCCCACCTTGAGCTCACCCAAGGCACTGGTGAGGTCTTCATAAGTGGTTTCGGCGGCCTGGCAGGTCAGTTCTTCGGACTCTTCGATCAGGGTGCATACCCAGTACGCCTGGCGGCCTTCGGCGCAAGCGCCGCGCACGCGCTCGATCACTTCGACGCGCCGGGTGTCGGTGACCAGCACGGTATTGACCGGGGTACGCCCCGGCGGCAGTTCGTCGAGGATCGAGGTGTCGAGGTCGGCGTAGGCGCTCATGGCCAGGGTGCGTGGGATCGGCGTGGCGGTCATGATCAACTGGTGCGGGTTCATGCGCCCGCCCACGCCTTTCTGGCGCAGGGCCAGGCGCTGTTGCACGCCAAAGCGGTGCTGTTCGTCGATGATCACTAGCGCAAGGTTCTTGAACTGCACTTCGTCCTGGAACAGCGCATGGGTGCCCACCACCATCGGTGCGCCGGCGGCGATCTGCTCCAGGGCGGCCACGCGGTTCTTGCCTTTGAGCTTGCCAGCCAGCCACGCCACCTCCAGGCCCAGCGGTTCGAGCCAGCGCTTGAAGGTGATGAAGTGTTGTTCGGCGAGAATTTCCGTCGGTGCCATCAGCGCCACTTGATAGCCAGCTTCCAGGGCTTGCAGGGCGGCCAGGGCAGCGACCACGGTTTTGCCTGCCCCTACGTCACCCTGGATGAGCCGCAGCATCGGTTCTTGCTGGCTGAGGTCGTAGGCGATTTCATTGCCCACGCGCTGTTGCGCGCCGGTGGGCGCAAAGCCGAGGTTGGCCAGGTATTGTGCGGGCAGCCGCGTGGCCTTGGGCATCGCCGGGGCGCGCAGGGAACGCATGCTTTCGCGCAGGCGTTGCTGGGACAGCTGGTGCGTGAGCAGTTCTTCAAAGGCCAGGCGATGTTGGGCCCAATGATGACCGAGGGCGAGTTCGTCCACATCGGCATCGGCGGGCGGGTGATGCAAATACCGAATCGCATCGGCCAGGGGCGCCAACTGATAATCGCGGGCCAGCTCCAGGGGCAGCCAATCGGGCAGGCTTTGCGGGCCAAGCATCGTCAGGGTTTGCATGCACAACTGGCGCAGGCGTTGCTGGGTCAGGCCCTCGGTCAGCGGGTAGATCGGCGTGAGCGTGGTGTCCACCGGTGGCGGCTCATCGCCGGTAATGGCGCGGTATTCCGGGTGGTAGATTTCCAGGCCCGATGCGCCAGGGCGTGCCTCGCCGTAGCAGCGCACGCGGGTGCCACGCTTGAGGCCTTCCTTCTGCGCGTTGCTGAAGTGGTAGAAGCGCAGGCTCAAGCCGCCGGTACCGTCCTGCAGGCGCACCACCAGGCTGCGGCGCTTGCCCATCACCACGTCGGCGCCACTGACGGTGCCTTCGATGACCGCGTCCTGCCCAGGGCGCAAATGGCCGATGGGCACCACGCGGGTGCGGTCCTGGTAGCGCAGGGGCAGGTGGAACAGCACGTCCTGAAGGTTCTCCAGGCCGACCTTGGCCAGCTTCTCGGCCATGGCCTCACCGACACCCTTGAGTGCCGTCACCGACACCTGCGACAGCTCAGTCATACCGTGGCTTAGCTCGCAACGGGCGGCTTGGCCACCGAACACAGACGGATCGAGTCCGCGAGAATCTCAATCGCTTTGGGGCGCGGGAAGCTGGCGCGCCAGGCAATCGCTACGGTACGGAACGGCACCGGCGGCGTGAGTGGGCGCACTTCGATCACGCCCTGGGCGTAGTGATGGCTGTCTACCGCAGACAGCGGCAGGATCGAGATACCCAGGCCGGAAGCGACCATATGGCGAATGGTTTCCAGGGAGCTGGATTCCACCGTGGTGTGCTTGGCGCCGTCGTTGCCCTTGGTCAGGGTCGGGCAGGCTTCCAGCACCTGATCGCGGAAGCAGTGGCCTTCACCGAGCAGCAGCAGGCTCTTGTCGTTGAGCAGGCCGGCGTCGATGGTGTCCTTCTTGGTCCACGGGTGGGAGGCCGGCATCAGCACGTAGAACGGCTCGTCGTAGAGCGGCAGGGTCAGCACGTCCGCTTCGTTGAAGGGCAGGGCGATGATGATCGCGTCCAGCTCGCCGTTGCGCAGTTTGTCGCGCAGCACGTGGGTGAAGTTTTCTTCGATATACAGCGGCATCTGCGGTGCGACGCGATGCAGTTGCGGGATCAGGTGCGGGAACAGGTAGGGGCCGACCGTGTAGATCGCGCCGACCTTGAGCGGCGCGGTCAGCTGGTTCTTGCCGGCCTGGGCCAGTTCGCGAATGCTTTGCGCCTGCTCCAGGACCTTCTGGGCCTGGGCAACGATGCCTTCGCCCACCGGGGTGAGGCGCACGGCGCTCTTGCTGCGCTCGAAAATCAGCACACCGAGTTCGTCTTCAAGCTTTTTCACACCCACCGACAGCGTCGGCTGGCTGACGTGGCAACGCTCGGCGGCATGGCCGAAGTGCTGTTCTTGGGCGAGGGTCACGATGTAGCGTAATTCTGTGAGAGTCATAGCGGGCGTCCATGAGGTTGCGGGCCAAGCATACCGGCTGCAATCGATAGACGCACGTTATCAGAACTTTGCTGGGGATTGAGTGGGGAATATCGGAATTTTACTGAGGTATTAAAGCGAATGTGGGAGGGAGCAAGCCCCTCCCACAGTGCTCTCTCAGCGGCGACGCTTGTCGATGTTGTAGACGAACGGCGCGACCAGTTCGACGCTGCCGTTTTTCAACAGGTCTGCCGGTGGCTTGGGTAGCGGCTGAGCCTTGCGGATCATCTCAAGGGTTGCACGGTCCAGGTCGGCGTTGCCGGAGCGGCCTTCCAGTTCGTAGGACAGCACATTGCCTTCGCCATCGACCACGAAGCGCAAGCGGTTCATACCTTCCTTGCCACTGCGTTGGGCGCCGGGCGGGTACTTCTTGTACTTCTGCAGATGCGCCAGCAACGTGCTTTGCCAGGATGCCTGGGCGGCCAGCTGCTGTGCCGACGGGCCCGGTGTAGGCTGGGCGGACTTCTGCGCAGGTGCGTTGCTCGGCGGCGTTTCGCTCGGCGGCTCCTCGGAAGGTTTCTCCTTGGGCGGCTCGGGCTTCTTCTCCACCGGTTTTGGCGGTTGTGGCTTGGGCTTGGGCTTGACCGGCTTGGGCACCTGGATCGTTGGCTTGGGCGCCTCGGCCAGCTTCGGCAGGGGCAGCTCTTCGACCGGTGGTGGCGGCGGCGCAACGACCTTGGGCGGCGCTGGAGGCGGCGGCGGTGCTGGCAGCGGCGCCAGGTCGATGACCATGGCGGCGGGTGGCAGATGGATCGCCTGCGGCGCGGACCATTGGAGCGCGATGATGATCGCGACGGCGTGCACGCCCAGCACGACGGCGAGGCTGGTGCCATAACGCGTCAGTTTGTGGCGCGTCGTGATCATTTCTTGGCTGCCGTCTCAAGTCCGACCAGGCCTACCTTGAGGTAGCCGGCTGCCCGCAGGGCATCCATCACGCTCATCAGGTCGCCGTAGTCCACGCCTTTGTCGGCCTGGAAGAAGATGGTCGTGTCTTTCTTGCCTTGGGTCTTGGCATCCAGCACCGGCCCCAGGGTTTCGGCTTTGACCTCTTCTTCGCCCAGGAACAGGCGTTGGTCCGCCTTGACGCTGAGGAATATCGGTTTCTCTGGCCGCGGCGCCGGCTTGGCGCTGGACGCGGGCAGGTCCACCTTGATGTCCACGGTTGCCAGCGGTGCCGCCACCATGAAGATGATCAGAAGCACCAGCATCACGTCGATAAACGGCGTGACGTTGATTTCGTGGTTCTCGACGAGTTCGTCGTCGCCTTGATTCAAATGCAGGCCCATGGCCGATTACCCCACTTTCACCATGTGCGGTTGCGAGCTGCGCTCGGTAGGCAGGTGATCGAGGTCACGGCTGACGAGCAACAGGACTTCTGCCGACGCATCCGATACCTGAGCCTTGTAGCCGGCGATCGAACGGGCGAAGACGTTGTAGATGACCACCGCAGGAATTGCGGCAACCAGGCCCAGGGCGGTAGCCAGCAGGGCTTCGGCGATGCCGGGGGCAACGACGGCGAGGTTGGTGGTCTGGGTTTTGGCGATACCGATGAAGCTGTTCATGATGCCCCACACGGTACCGAACAGGCCGACGAAGGGTGCGGTGGAACCGATGGTAGCGAGTACGCCGGTGCCGCTGCTCATATTACGGCCGCAGGCGGCCACCAGGCGCTCAAGGCGGAAGCTGACGCGCTCCTTGATGCCTTCTTTTTCACGGGTGTTGGCCGACAGGCGCATTTCTTCCAGTGCGTCGTGCACCAGCAGGTTGGCCAGGGTGCCCTTCTTGGTCGCGGTTTCGCTCGCTTCCTTGAGGGTGGTGGCTTTTTTCAGGTGGACGATTTCAGCGCGCAGACGACGCTTGGCGCCCAACAGCTCGAAGCCTTTGGCAATCCAGATGGTCCAGGTGATGATCGAGGCAATGGCCAGGCCGATCATTACGGCTTTCACCACCACGTCAGCATTCTGGTACATGCCCCATGGGGACAAGTCGTGGGCCATCCCCAGGGTGTTGTCTTCTTCCAGCACCACGCCGGTTTCGTCGGCAGGTGCGGCGGCGCCGGCGGCCTGGGCCGGGTCGGTGGCCACTGGCGCGACGGCAGGCGTTGCCGCAGTAGCGGCATTTTGCTCGGCAGCTGCCGGAGCGGCTGGGGCAGTGGCGTCAGCGAATGCGGCGGTCGGTGCCAGCAATACGCTGAACAGCATCGCAGCAATCGCACGCCAGGCGCGGGAGGGGCTGTGAAGCTTGGTTGGCGAAGCGGGGGTTGTATGACGTGTCATGCTGGCCGGACCTGAGAGAAAAAATGGGTGATCGTCCTTCCAGACCATTTAGGGTCGAGGACAAATGGGCGGTTATTATTGCAAGTAATTCTTGTTAACTAAAGTGGCACTGTTACTTTATTTCGCTTTTTACTGGCCGTTGATCCACTCGCGCGGCTAATCTGCGCCTTTGAGAATGGAGTTTTATGATGTCTGCGCCTTCTGTTGTGATTGCCGGTTGCGGTGATGTGGGTAGTCGGCTGGCTAGTCAATTGCTGGCCTTGGAATGGGAGGTCCACGGCCTGCGCCGCGATATTTCACGCTTGCCCGACGGTGTGATCGGCATTGCCGGCGATCTGTTCAAAAAGGACTGCCCGGACACCTGGCCGATCGGCGGGGTGGATTATCTGGTGTACTGCGCCGCTGCCACCGACCACGACGAGGCCGGCTATCGCGCCGCCTACGTGCAAGGGTTGCAGCATGTGTTGGAGTGGTTGGAAGACTACGGCCAGACGCCCAAGCATTTGCTGTTTGTCTCCAGCAGCAGTGTGTATGGGCAGCAAAACGGCGAGTGGGTCGACGAAACGTCCGAGACGCAAGCGAAGGGCTATTCCGGGCAGGTGATGCTGGAAGCTGAACAGGTGGCGCTCAACAGCGGTATTCCAGCGACCATCGTGCGACTGACCGGGATTTACGGCCCGGGTCGGGAATGGCTGCTCACTCAGGTTCGCCAAGGCTATCGCGTAGCGGTTGACCCGCCGTTGTATGGCAACCGTATCCACGCCGATGACGCCGCGGGCCTGCTCGCCTTTTTGCTGCGGCATGTGGAGAAGGGCGGTTCGCTGGACAAGGTCTATATCGGCGTTGACGATGCGCCGGCACCACTGGCCGAGGTGGTGGCGTGGTTGCGCGAGTACCTGGGTGTGACCGAATGGGCCGAGGACGCCAGTGTGCGGCGTGCGGGGAGCAAGCAGTGCAGTAATGCACGTATCAAGGCGCTTGGCTGGACGCCGACATACCCGACTTACCGGGAAGGCTATGCGGCGATTCTGAAAGGCTGAAGCGCGGCAAAAAATGTGGGAGCTGGCTTGCCTGCGATAGCGGTATATCAATCACATCTTTGTTGGATGTAATACCGTCATCGCAGGCAAGCCAGCTCCCACATTTGGATTTGGGCGAGGCTTTAATTACTTCTCAAGCAACCATTGGCGAGTGCCTGGCGTAAACGAAGGCACTTCATCGGCCTGCGCGGTATTGATCGCCTGGAAGATCTCCAGTTGCTTACCCTTGCGCGTGAAGATCCATGGGTTGCCCTGGCCGTCCAGTTGCAGCCAGATGCTGTCGTAGCCGCCGCTCATGGAGGCGCAATCGCCTGCCAGGCAGAGTGAATAGCGATCAACCCCCGGCAGGCCGGCGACCTTGCCGTCTGCCTGGAACTGCACCGTGGCACCGCTGCCGGTGCCGTCGCTGATCTTCCAGTCGCCGCCCATATAGGCCGCATACAACGCGCGCTCGAAGGTGGCGCCCAGTGGCGCGCCTTCCGGTGCGGGTTCTTTGGCGCGGGCAAACAGCTGTTCGGGCTCATTGTCGTTGGCCACTTGCAGCAGTTGCTTGCCTTTGCGCTTGAGTTCGGTGGCTGAGCTGCCATAGAAGTCCACGCTCCACGCGCCGGGCTTTTCACCCGACAACTTGCCTTCCGCCACTTCAAAACCGTTGTAGTAGCGCGCCTGCAAAGCCTTGGTGTTGACCTCCCACTCGAGGTTGGGGCCATAGGACTGCAGGGCTTCACGCAAAGGGCCGCCCTTGGCTGCCGCGTCGATGGCGGCCTGGTTGATCCAGGTACCGCTTACATCCAGGTCGGCGGGGTTGCTGGCACAGCCGCCGAGCAACAGGGCGAGCAACGAGGAGGCTACAAGCGCTTTGCGCATTACGAAATCCTTCTGAAACGAAGTCGGCGCAGCCTGTTTGGGCTGCGCCGGGTGTTTTACTCGATGACCAGAATGGCGTCCATCTCAACCTGTGCACCCTTTGGCAGGGCGGCAACGCCGATGGCGGCGCGGGCTGGGTAAGGTTGTTCGAAGTACTTGCCCATGATCTCGTTGACCTTGGCAAAGTGGCTGAGGTCGGTGAGGAAGATGTTCAGCTTGACGATGTCCTTGAACGAACCACCGGCAGCTTCAGCCACGGACTTGAGGTTTTCAAAGACCTGCACGGTCTGGGCTTCGAAGCCTTCAACCAGTTCCATGGTCTTTGGGTCCAGCGGGATCTGGCCGGACATGTAGACGGTGTTGCCCGCCTTGATCGCCTGGGAATAAGTGCCGATGGCGGCTGGAGCTTTATCGCTGGTGATAACTGTCTTGGTCATGAATGACTCCTTGTAATGGATCGGTTATGCACGCATGCGGGTGATGCGGATCACACCGGTCAAGGCGCGCAACTTTTTGATCACGCGGGCCAGGTGCACGCGGTCGTGCACGCTGACCACCAGTTGGACCACGCTGATGCGACCATCGCGTTCGTCCATGCTGATTTTCTCGATATTGCCGTCGGCTGCGTTGACACTGCTGGCCAGCAGGGCGATGAGGCCGCGCTGGTGTTCCAGCTCAACTCGCAGTTCGACGTTGAATTCGCCGGTGACATCTTTGGCCCACGAGAGCTGGATGCATTTTTCCGGGTTGTGGCGGATTTCGGTGATGTTGCGGCAGTTGTCCAGGTGCACCACCATGCCTTTGCCGGCGGACAAGTGGCCGACAATCGGGTCGCCCGGGATCGGCGTGCAACATTTGGCGTAGCTGAGCACCAGGCCCTCGGTGCCGCGAATCGCCAGTGGGCCTTCAGGGCTCGGCAACTGTTCGCCTTCGCCCAGCAGGCGGCGCGCAACCACGTAGGCCATGCGGTTGCCCAGGCCGATGTCTTCCAGCAGGTCTTCGATGGTTTCCTGTCGGTACTCGTGGAGCATCGCTTGCACGCGCTCTTGCGGAATCTTGTCCAGGGCGCTGTCGAAGCCGTTGAGCACCTTGTTCAGCAGGCGTTCGCCCAGGCTGATGGATTCGGAGCGGCGCTGCAATTTCAGCGCGTGGCGAATATGCGTACGGGCCTTGCCGGTGACCACAAAGTTGAGCCAGGCCGGGTTCGGGCGAGCGCCCGGTGCGCTGACGATCTCCACCGTGGAACCGCTTTGCAGCGGTTCGGACAACGGGGCAAGGCGCCGGTTGATGCGACAGGCGATGCAGCTGTTGCCGACATCGGTGTGCACCGCGTAGGCAAAGTCGACCGCCGTGGAGCCTTTGGGCAGCTCCATGATCCGGCCTTTGGGCGTGAACACGTAGACCTCGTCCGGGAACAGGTCGATCTTCACGCTTTCGATAAATTCTAGGGAGTTGCCGGCACGTTGCTGCATTTCCAGCACGCCCTTGACCCATTGGCGCGCACGGGCATGGGTGCCTTTGGGCTGCTCGTCGCCGCTGGACTTGTACAGCCAGTGGGCGGCAATGCCGTTGTTGGCCATTTCTTCCATTTCGCGGGTGCGGATCTGGATCTCGATCGGCACGCCGTGCATGCCAAACAGGGTGGTATGCAGCGACTGGTAGCCGTTGGCCTTGGGAATTGCGATGTAGTCCTTGAAGCGGCCCGGCAGGGGCTTGTACAAATTATGTACAGCTCCCAGTACGCGGTAGCAGGTATCGACCTTGTCGACGATGATCCGGAACGCATAGACGTCCATGATCTCGTTGAAGGCCCGACGCTTGCCGCGCATCTTTTTGTAGATGCCGTAGATGTGCTTCTGCCGGCCGCTGACCTCGCCCTCGATTTCGTCAATCGCCAGGCAATGGCTCAGGGACTCTTCGATCTTGTTGACGATTTCCTTGCGGTTGCCCCGTGCGCGCTTGACCGCCTGGTAGATGCGCGCCGAACGCATGGGGTGCATGGCTTTAAAGCCCAGGTCTTCGAATTCGATACGAATGGCGTGCATGCCCAGCCGGTTGGCGATGGGCGCATAGATTTCCAGGGTTTCCTTGGCGATGCGCCGGCGCTTTTCGCCGGACAGCACTTCCAGCGTGCGCATGTTGTGCAGCCGGTCGGCCAGCTTGACCAGAATCACCCGAATGTCTCGGGCCATGGCCATGGCCATCTTCTGGAAGTTTTCCGCCTGGGCTTCGGCCTTGGTCTCGAAGTTCATCTGGGTCAGCTTGCTGACCCCGTCGACCAGTTCGGCCACGGTTTCGCCAAATTGCGCACTGAGCGCTTCCTTGGCAATGCCGGTGTCTTCGATCACGTCATGCAGCATCGCGGCCATCAGGCTCTGATGGTCCATGTGCATGTCGGCAAGAATATTGGCCACCGCAAGAGGATGGGTGACATACGCCTCGCCGCTACGTCGGCGTTGGCCGTCGTGGGCTTGTTCGGCGTAGAAATACGCTCGGCGAACCAGGTTGACCTGGTCTGCGCCGAGGTAGGCCGATAAGCGATCGGCGAGGGCGTCTATGCTCGGCAAAGTGTGAACTCCTGCCGATGGCTGTGACCCCGCGCCGTGCTACGTCGACCAGGCATAGGCTTAGACGTCCTCGTTGGACTCGCCTTCGAACGCTGCAAACAGCGGTTCGTCTTCAACGATTTCGGCGTTGGCGATGAACTCGTAGCTCATCAGGCCTTCAGCGATTTCACGCAGGGCTACAACGGTAGGCTTGTCGTTTTCCCACTGGACCAGAGGCTCTTTGCCGCCAGTGGCCAGTTGACGGGCACGCTTGGTAGAGAGCATGACCAGCTCAAAGCGGTTATCCACGTGTTCTAGGCAGTCTTCAACGGTTACGCGGGCCATGGTATTCCTCGGAGCGAATGCAAGATGCGCGCTGCCCGGTTGGGCGAGCGGACTGAGCAGTTTAAAAAATCACCAGCGTTTAGGGAAGCGCTGATTTTTCGCAGGCCTTCGCAAAACCGCTACAAGTGCCAATGTAAGGCCCTTGCAGCTGTTTTGGGAAGAGTCAATCAGCCGAGCAATTCGGCGAGTAATTTGCCGAAACGCTGCTGTTGGCGCTTTTGCTGCAGTTGGTTGGCGCGGAAAATCGCCTTCAAATCATCCAGGGCGTGGGTAAAGTCGTCATTGATGACCAGGTAGTCATAGTCGACGTAATGGCTCATCTCGCTGACGGCTTCACGCATGCGGCCCTCGATGATCTCATCGCTGTCCTGGCCGCGGTTGGTCAGGCGTTGGTGCAGTGCTTGGAGCGATGGCGGCAGGATGAAGATGGAGCGCGCCTTGGGCATCAGCTGGCGCACTTGCTCGGCGCCCTGCCAGTCGATCTCCAGGATCAGGTCGTGGCCTTCGTCCAGGGTCTGCTGCAGGTGGCTCTGCGAGGTGCCGTAGAGGTTGCCGAACACTTCGGCGCGCTCCAGGAAGTCACCGTGTTCGATCATCTTGACGAACTCGGTACGCTCGACGAAGTGATAGTGCACGCCGTCCACTTCGCCCGGGCGCATGGCGCGGGTGGTGTGCGAGACCGAAATGCGGATCTGCTCGTCAGCGTCGGTCAAGGCCTTGACCAGGCTGCTCTTGCCCGCGCCCGAAGGGGCGGAAATGATGTAAAGGGTGCCGGTGCTGTGGGTCATGGAGGGTGCCTTACTCAATATTCTGTACTTGTTCGCGCATTTGCTCGATCAACACTTTGAGGTTGACCGCCGCCGTGGTGCTGCGCGGGTCGAACGCTTTGGAGCCCAGTGTATTGGCTTCGCGGTTGAGTTCCTGCATCAGGAAGTCCAGGCGCCGACCGGCGGCACCGCCGGACTTGAGTACGCGGCGCACTTCAAGGATATGGGTGCTCAGGCGGTCGAGTTCTTCGGCCACGTCGCTCTTCTGCGCGAGCAGGACCATTTCCTGTTCCAGGCGCGTCGGATCGAGGTCGGCCTTCATGTCGGTGAAGCGGTCGAGGACCTTCTGGCGCTGGGTGGCGAGCATCTGCGGTACCAATTCGCGCAGGGTCACTACGTCGGCTTCGATCGATGTCAGCCGCTCGTTGATCAGGCGCGCCAGTTCGGCGCCTTCGCGTTCACGGCCGGCCTTGAGCTCCTTCAGGCCCTGGTTGAACAGGGAGAGGGCTTCGGCATTCAAGGCCTGTGGGTCTGCCGCGTCGGCCACCAGCACGCCGGGCCAGGCCAATACTTCCAGAGGGTTCAATGCGGCTGGCTGTTTGATCAGGCCGGCGATGGTTTCGGCCGCGGCCACCAGTTGGGCGGCGCGGTCTCGGTCGACCTGCAGCGGCTTGCCGGTGGTTTCTTCGGTAAAGCGCAGGGTGCATTCCAGCTTGCCGCGGGAGATGCCCTGGCGCAGCGCTTCACGCACGGCACCTTCAAGGTCGCGGAATGACTCTGGCAGGCGCAGGTGCGGCTCCAGGTAACGGCTGTTGACCGAGCGCAGTTCCCAGCTGAGGGTGCCTTGGACCCCGGCTTTTTCGACACGGGCGAAGGCGGTCATGCTGTGCACCATGGAGGTACCTCGCGATGCAGTCCCGCAAATACGGGCTGATGGGTAAATTGAAGCCGACAGGCTGCGAAGGCGCAGGAGTGTAGCGCAGTGGGGCGGGTGCGCCAAAACAATGGCCGATCGCCTGACCATTCGTAACCGAATTTTTTAGAAGTGCCTCGAACCGGCTTGCGGCTCTATAATGCTCGGCAGTTTTTCGTCCTCAGTACAGGTATCCCCTATGAAACGTCCAAGTGGTCGCGCTGCCGATCAGCTCCGCTCGATCCGCATCACCCGCAACTACACCAAACACGCCGAGGGATCCGTACTGGTCGAGTTTGGCGATACCAAGGTCATCTGCACTGTCAGCGTCGAAAACGGCGTGCCGCGCTTCCTCAAGGGCCAGGGCCAGGGTTGGTTGACCGCTGAATACGGCATGCTGCCGCGCGCCACTGGCGAGCGTAACCAGCGTGAAGCCAGCCGTGGCAAGCAAGGCGGGCGTACCCTGGAAATCCAGCGCCTGATCGGCCGCTCCCTGCGTGCCGCCCTGGATATGTCCAAGCTGGGTGACGTCACCCTCTACGTCGACTGCGACGTGATCCAGGCTGACGGCGGTACCCGCACGGCGTCCATCACCGGCGCCATGGTGGCCCTGGTCGACGCTTTGAAAGTCATCAAGAAGCGTGGCGGCCTGAAAGCGGGTGACCCGCTCAAGCAGATGATCGCCGCTGTGTCTGTTGGCATGTACCAGGGCGAGCCTGTGCTGGACCTGGACTACCTGGAAGACTCGGCCGCCGAGACCGACCTCAACGTGGTCATGACCAGCACCGGTGGTTTCATCGAAGTGCAGGGCACTGCCGAAGGCGCGCCATTCCAGCCGGCTGAGCTGAACGCCATGCTGGCCTTGGCCCAGAAAGGCATGACCGAAATCTTTGAATTGCAGAACGCCGCGCTGGCTGACTGAGCCGGCCCAAGGAGAAACGCCATGAATGACAGCCAGTTGCCGGTTCCGGCACCGTCCAAGGAAGTACGCCAGTGGGCAATGTTGTGTCATTTTGCGGCATTCCTGGGGTTGGTATTCCCCTTCGGCAGCTTGCTGGGGCCGTTGATCCTGTGGCAGTTCAAGAAGGACATGGACCCGCTCATCGATGACCAGGGCAAGGAGGCGCTGAATTTCCAGATCACCGTGGCGATCGCCTGGCTGGTGTGCCTGTTGCTGGGCTTCGTGGTCGTTGGCTTCTTGCTGATGACCGTGCTGGTGATTGGTGCGTTGATACTGACGATCATCGCCGGTATCAAGGCCAACAAAGGCATTGCCTATCGCTATCCGTGGACCTGGCGCCTGGTCAAGTAACCGGGCGGCCACAAAAAAACCGACATCACTGTCGGTTTTTTTGTGCCTGAAAAAAGACCTCAGATGGTCAATGTCCAGTCGTAGTCCACGATCAGCGGCGCGTGCTGCGAGAAGCGCGGCTGGCGCGGCAGGCGTGCACTGCGTACGAACCGGCGCAGACCTGGGGTCAGCAGCTGGTAGTCGAAACGCCAGCCCAGGTTGAGCATCTCAGCCTGTTCGTTATCTGGCCACCAGCTGTACTGGTCGCCTTCGCGGCTGACTTCACGCAGGGCATCGACATAGCCCATGTTGCCGACAATCTCGTCCATCCAGGCGCGTTCTGGCGCCAGGAAGCCCGGGGATTGCTGGCTGTCGCGCCAGTTCTTGATATCCAGTTTCTGTTGCGCCACGTACAGCGAGCCACAATAAATGTACTCGCGACGTTTGCGTCGCTGCTTATCCAGGTAACGGGCGAAATCGTCCATTAGCTTGAATTTCTGGTTCAAGTCTTCATCGCCGTTCTGCCCGGAAGGAAGCAGCAAGGTCGCGATGCTGACCTTGTCGAAATCGGCTTGCAGGTAACGCCCGTAGCGGTCGGCTGTCTCGAAGCCGAGGCCGCTGATGACCGCCTTGGGTTGCAACCGCGAGTACAAAGCCACGCCACCTTGGGTGGGCACTTCGGCATCGCAGGCATAAAGGAAGTAGCCATCCAGTTGGAAGGCTGGGTCGTCCAGTTCAAAGGCGGAGGCACGGGTGTCCTGCAGGCAGATGACGTCGGCATTCTGTGCTTGCAGCCAACTGAGCAAACCACGCTCGACTGCAGCCTGAATACCATTAACGTTCACACTGATGATCCGCATAAATGGCCCCAAAAATCGCGTGCGTGTATGATACACGCCGTCCACCCAATTAGCTAAATCCGTGGTATCTGAGGCTTTTTTCATGCAGGCGTATCAGCGCGATTTCATTCGTTTTGCCATCGATCGCGGCGTTTTACGCTTCGGTGAGTTCACCCTCAAGTCCGGGCGCACCAGCCCGTACTTCTTCAATGCGGGCCTGTTCAACTCAGGTTCGGCCCTGGCTCAGCTGGGCCGTTTCTATGCGGCAGCCATCGTTGAGAGCGGTATTTCCTTCGACGTACTCTTTGGCCCGGCCTACAAGGGTATTCCCCTGGCAGCGGCGACGGCGATAGCCCTGGCGGAGCATCACGGGCAGGACTTGCCGTGGTGTTTCAACCGTAAGGAAGCCAAGGCCCATGGTGAAGGTGGCAGCCTGGTCGGCGCGCCATTGACCGGCGATGTGCTGATCATCGATGACGTGATCACCGCGGGTACTGCTATCCGTGAAGTGATGCAGATCATCGCTTCCCAGGACGGCGCCAAGGCTGCCGGTGTGCTGATCGCCTTGAACCGCCAGGAGCGTGGCAACGGTGAATTGTCGGCGATCCAGGAAGTGGAGCGTGACTTCGGCATTCCGGTGGTGAGCATCGTGTCGTTGAACCAGGTATTGCAGTTCCTGGAAGACGACCCGCAGCTCAAGCAACATTTGCCGGCTGTGCGTGCATACCGCGAGCAGTTCGGCGTCTGACACTGAATCCTGTGGGAGCGGGCTTGCCCGCGATAGCGGTGTGTCAGGCGGTGCATTTTTGCATGTACTGTCGTCATCGCAGGCAAGCCAGCTCCCACATTTGAACTGTGTACAAACAAAGGCCCCGCTCAATTCAATTGAGCGGGGCCTTTTGCTTTGCAGCGATCAAGGGCGCTTGCGGTTACTGATCAACGTACCGACACCGGTATCGGTGAAGATTTCCAACAGTATTGCATTTGGCACGCGGCCATCCAGGATCAGCGAGCTGCCGACGCCGCCCTGCACGGCTTCCAGTGCGCAACGGATCTTCGGCAACATGCCGCCGTAGATGGTGCCGTCGGCGATCAGGTCGTCTACCTGCTGGGTAGTCAAGCCGGTCAGTACCTTGCCTTCCTTGTCCATCAAGCCGGCGATGTTGGTCAGCAGCATCAGTTTTTCAGCCTTCAGTGCTTCCGCCACCTTACCGGCTACCAGATCGGCGTTGATGTTATAGGACTCGCCATTAGCACCCACGCCGATCGGCGCAATTACCGGGATGAAGTCGCCCTTGACCAGCAGGTTGAGCAAATCGGTATTGATGCCGATGACTTCGCCCACCTGGCCGATGTCGATGATTTCCGGCTGGGTCATCTCCGGCGTCTTGCGGGTCACGGTCAGTTTCTTGGCGCGGATCAGTTCCGCATCCTTGCCGGTCAGGCCGATGGCGCTGCCGCCGTGGCGGTTGATCAGGTTGACGATGTCTTTGTTGACCTGGCCACCGAGGACCATTTCCACCACGTCCATGGTTTGCGCGTCAGTGACACGCATGCCATCGATGAAGTGACTCTCGATCGACAAACGCTTGAGCAGGTCGCCAATTTGCGGGCCGCCGCCGTGGACGACCACGGGGTTGATCCCCACAGCCTTCATCAGCACGATGTCGCGGGCAAAGCCGGTTTTCAGCTCATCGCTTTCCATGGCATTGCCGCCGTACTTGATCACCAGCGTCTTGCCGACGTAGCGTCGAATATAAGGCAACGCTTCGGACAGGACCTTGGCGGTGTTGGCAGCGGCTTCGCGTTCGAGGGTCATTCAGGGCTCCGGGCAAAAATCAGAACGGTAATTGGAGATCAGGGGCAACACGTTTCAACTGGGCGTGGAACACGTCCTTGATGCGCTGCAACTCCGCTTCGGTATCCGCCTCGAAACGCAGGACCAGCACCGGTGTGGTGTTGGACGCGCGAACCAGGCCCCAGCCTTTGGCGTAATCGACTCGCACACCATCAATGGTGGTCAGGTTGGCGCCTTCACCCCATTGCGCATCGTGCAATGCGTCAATGATGCTGAATTTGCTCTCCTCGGTCACATGGATATTGATCTCAGGCGTAGAAATATCATTCGGGAAGGTCTGAAACAGCTCTTGCGCCGTGGATTTCTCCTTGCTGAGGATCTCCAGCAGACGAGCGGCGCTGTAAATACCGTCGTCAAACCCGAACCAGCGCTCCTTGAAGAAGACGTGGCCGCTCATTTCACCGGCCAACAGCGCGCCGGTTTCCTTCATTTTCTTTTTGATCAACGAGTGACCGGTCTTCCACATTAGCGGGCGACCACCGTATTCCTTGATCAATGGCGTCAGGCGACGAGTGCATTTCACATCGAAGATGATCTCGGCGTTGGCATTGCGCGCAACCACGTCTCTAGCAAACAGCATCAACAGGCGGTCCGGGAACACGATCTCGCCGGTTTCGGTCACCACGCCCACACGGTCGCCGTCGCCATCGAAGGCCAAGCCGACGTCGGCGCCCACTTCCTTGACCTTGGCAATCAGGTCTACCAGGTTTTCCGGCTTGCCTGGGTCCGGGTGATGGTTGGGGAAGTTGCCGTCTACTTCGCAGAACAGTGGGATCACTTCGCAGTTCAGGGCTTCGAGCAATTGCGGGGCAATCACACCCGCTGCGCCGTTGCCGCAGTCCACCACGACTTTCAAGCGGCGGGCGAGCTTGACGTCGCGAGTGATTTCATCGGAGTAGCGCTGGAGGATATCGACCTTGGTGATGCTGCCGGTGCCGCTGGTCAAGTCGTTGGTCTTCAGGCGGGTGTGCAGGGCCTGGATCTGTTCATTGGCGAGGGTGTCGCCAGCGATGACGATCTTGAAGCCGTTGTAATCCGACGGATTGTGGCTGCCGGTGAGCATGACCCCGGATTTGCCCGCCAGTACGTTGGCGGCGTAGTACAGCGCGGGGGTTGGCACCAGGCCGACGTCGCTGACATGGCAGCCGCTGTCAGCCAGGCCCTGGATGAGTTGCTCGACCAACTCCGGGCCGGACAAGCGGCCGTCACGGCCTACCGAGACGTTGGGTTCGCCTTGGGCCAGGCTCTGGGAGCCTATGGCGCGGCCGATCCAGTAGGCGGTTTCGGCGGTCAGGGTCTTGGGGACCACACCACGGATGTCATAGGCGCGAAAAATGCTGTCGGGAAAGGTCGGGGCTACGCGGGCTGCGGTACTCATCGCGGGGGAAACTCCATCTGAAAGGGGGCAAGGCGGGCCTGATGTGGCTGGCCGGCAGGCTCAAACTGAAGGGTATGACGGCGTTTTCGGCAGAGAGTTCGTGGTGTAAAAATGCCATCGGCGCTTCGGCCTCGGCATTATTTTTACCTAATCCTTTGATTTCATTATAGAAATCTCGATGATCATTTCCGTGCATTCTTTATCCTGAAAGGCCGGGCGGCGGTGTGTGGCCGGTCGATTGCGCCCGGCCACGTTCAGCTTAGTCAGTGACTGCCGGAATGCCCAAAACCGCCTGCACCACGTTGGGTTTCGTCGAATTCCTGCACCAATTCGAAATGCGCCTGCACCACCGGCACCAGTACCAGTTGGGCGATGCGCTCGCCGACGGCGATGTTGAAAGCAGTCTGGCCACGGTTCCAGCACGACACCATCAACTCGCCCTGGTAGTCGGAATCGATCAGGCCGACCAGGTTGCCTAGCACGATGCCATGTTTATGGCCCAAGCCGGAGCGCGGCAGGATCAGCGCCGCCAGGCCAGGATCGCCGACATAGATCGACAAGCCCGTGGGAATCAGGATGGTCTGGCCCGGCTCAAGGACGGTGTCTTGCTTGAGCATGGCGCGCAGGTCCAGGCCGGCGGAGCCCGGTGTGGCGTAGGCCGGCAGGGGAAAGTCGTTGCCGAGGCGTGGGTCGAGGATCTTGGCTTGTAAAGCATGCATGGACATTAAACCTGGTTCAGCCGTTGGGCGATAAAAGAGATCAGTTGGCGGGCAATCTTGCCCTTGCTGGTCTGGGCGAAAAGGGTGGCGTGCAATTCACGGTCGATCACGCTGCACGCATTTTCCTCGCTGTTGAAGCCGATGCTCGGGTTGGCGACATCATTGGCAACGATCAGGTCGAGGTTTTTGTCTTTCAGTTTGCGTGCGGCGTAGTCCAGCAGGTGCTCGGTCTCGGCTGCGAAGCCGACGCTGAACGGACGGTCCGGACGGGTAGCGATGGTGGCCAGGATGTCCGGGTTACGCACCATTTGCAGGAGCAGGCCGTCGCCGCTCGTAGGGTCTTTCTTGAGCTTCTGCGGGGCCACGACCTCGGGTCGGTAATCCGCAACCGCTGCCGAGGCGATAAACAGGTCGCAGGGAATGGCGGCTTCGCAGGCCGCCAACATGTCCCGGGCGCTGACTACGTCGATACGCGTAACGCGATCAGGGGTCGGCAAATGTACCGGGCCGGTTATCAGTGTGACCCGTGCGCCTGCCTCGACCGCAGCTTCTGCCAACGCGAAGCCCATTTTTCCTGAGCTATGGTTGGTGATGTAGCGCACCGGGTCGATGTTTTCCTGGGTCGGGCCGGCGGTGATCAGCACGTGCTTGCCGGTCAGGGCCAGATGCTGGAAGCACTCGGCGGCGCACTGCGCCAGGTCGGTGGCTTCGAGCATGCGGCCCAGGCCGACGTCGCCGCAGGCCTGGCTGCCGGAAGCCGGGCCGAACACCTTGAGGCCGCGGGTTTGCAGGAGTTGGGTATTGGCCTGGGTGGCCGGATCGCGCCACATGGCCTGGTTCATGGCCGGTGCGATAGCGACGGTGGCGTCGGTGGCCAATACCAGGGTGGTGAGCAGGTCATCGGCAATGCCCTGGGCCAGGCGGGCGATCAGGTCGGCAGTGGCCGGGGCTATCAGCACCAGGTCGGCCCATTTGGCCAGTTCGATATGGCCCATGGCGGCTTCTGCGGCCGGGTCCAGCAGGTCGAGGTGAACCGGGTGGCCGGACAACGCTTGCATGGTCAGCGGGGTGATGAACTCACTGCCACCACGGGTCATGACCACGCGCACTTCGGCGCCCTGGTCCAGGAGCCTGCGAACCAACTCTGCGCTCTTGTAGGCGGCAATGCCGCCGCCGACGCCGAGAACGATGCGTTTCCGATACAGACGCTGCATTGGTTTGCCTTTCCAGTTCAGTGATGCCAGTTCAATGACACCTGCGATGACCCCTCCCCAGGTGAAATCGCAGGCAAAAAAGAGGGCCCTACGATAACACAGCGCCCGCCGGGCAACAGCGGAGCAGATACAGGGAGGTGGGATGAGTATTCGTGATTGGCCCGTGGCAGAGCGTCCACGGGAGAAGTTATTGGAAGGCGGCGCGGCGAGCCTGTCCGATGCCGAGCTGTTGGCGATCTTCCTGCGTACGGGGGTGGCCGGCCGAAGTGCGGTGGATCTGGCGCGCCATCTGTTGGCGCAATTCGGTGGCCTGCGCCCGTTACTGGAGGCCAGCCAGACGCTGTTCAGCCAGCATCTGGGGCTGGGGCCGGCGAAGTTTGCCCAGTTGCAGGCGGTGCTTGAGATGTCCCGGCGCCACCTGGCCGAGCGCTTGCGGACTGACTCTGTGCTGGAAAGCCCGCTGGCAGTGCGCGAGTACCTCAAGGCACTGCTGCGCCATGAGCCCCATGAGATCTTCGGCTGCCTGTTCCTGGACTCCAAGCATCGGGTGCTAGGGTTCGAGGTCATGTCCCAAGGCACGATCGACGCTGCGATTGTCTACCCGCGACAGGTGGTCAAGCGCGCCTTGGCGTACAACTCGGCGGCATTGATCCTGTGTCATAACCATCCGTCGGGAAGCACGGAGCCCAGCGCGGCTGATCGAAAATTGACCAAGCTGCTGCAAAAGGCGCTGGACGTGGTGGATGTGCGGGTGCTGGACCACATCATCGTGGGCGATGGTGACCCGCTGTCGATGGCTGAATACGGTTGGCTGTAACGGCCCTGCCTCTGTAGGAGCGAGCTTGCTCGCGAAAAACCAGAGGGCCCCGCGGGGTGTCAGGTTTTTCCGCGTCATCGTTGACGATTTTCGCGAGCAAGCTCGCTCCTACAGGTGGGGGGTTGTGCCTTAGGGCTTGAGGCTGACTTTCGAATAGTCCTGGCGCCCGAACGGGCTTACCTGGTACCCCTGGATGTTCTTGCGGGTCAAGGCAAACGCCGTCGGATGCGCCAGTGGCAGCCACAGCGCCTGTTGCTGGATCTGCGCCTGGGCCTGCTGATACAGCTTGCTGCGCACACCTTGCTCACTGGTGGTTTTGCCCGCGCTGATCAACTTATCCAGGGTGGGGTCGCAATAGCGGGCAAAGTTGGTGCCGGACTTCACCGCTGCGCATGAGAACTGCGGCGTCAGGAAGTTATCCGGGTCGCCGTTGTCGCCGGCCCAGCCCATGAACAGCAAGTCGTGCTCGCCGGCCTTGGCGCGGCGGATCAACTCGCCCCATTCGATCACGCGAATCTCTGCCTGGATGCCAACCTTGGCCAGGTCGGCCTGCAACAGTTGGGCGCCGAGGTTCGGGTTGGGGTTCAGCAGGCTGCCCGTAGGGCGGGTCCATATTGTGGTCTTGAAGCCGTCCTTGAGCCCGGCGCGGCCCAGCAGCGCCTTGGCTTTGGCGAGGTCCTGCGGGTAGCCTGGCAACTCCTTGGCATAGCTCCAAGTGTTCGGCGGGTAGACACCGTTGGCTGCTTCGGCGGTGCCTTCGAACACGGCCTTGAGGTAGCTGCCCTTATCAAAGGCCAGGTTGATCGCCTGGCGCACTTCGGGCTTGTCCAGCGGTGGGTGCTGGCTGTTGATGGCGACGAACGCGGTCATGAAGGCGGCGGTTTTTTCCACCTTCAGCGCCGCGTCTTTTTCGGCCTCGCCCACATCCAGGGGCTTGGGTGACAGGGCGATCTGGCATTCATCGCGGTGCAGCTTCTGCAGGCGTACGTTGGCGTCCGGGGTGATGGCGAAAATCAGGTTGTCCACCGCCGGTTTGCCGGCGAAGTAGTCCGGGTTGGCCTTGTAACGCACCACGGCATCTTTCTGGAAACGCACGAACACAAACGGGCCGGTGCCGATTGGCTGGCTGTTGAGCTTCTCGGGTGTGCCGGTCTTGAGCAATTTATCGGCATATTCAGCCGGATAGATCGACGCAAAGCCCATGCTCAGTGCTGGGAGGAAGGTGGAATCGGCATGGTCGAGGGTGAAGCGTACGGTCAGTGGGTCAAGGGCGTCGATTTTCTTGACCAGTGCCGGCAATTGCAGGGATTGGGCGTGAGGAAAGCCGCTCTGGGCGATCTTGTGCCACGGGTTGGCCGGGTCGAGCATGCGCTCGAAGCTGAAGCGTACATCTTCGGCCGTCAGGGTGCGGCTTGGGCTGAAATAGCTGGTGCGATGGAATTTCACATCGGGGTGCAGTTTGAAGGTGTACGTCAGCCCATCGGGCGACACTTCCCAGCTATCTGCAAGGCTCGGTACCAACTTGCCACTGGCCGCGTCGAATTCCACCAAACGGTTCATCAGCACGTCGGCCGAGGCGTTGGTGGTGGTCAGTGAGTTGTACTGCACCACATCGAACCCTTCGGGGCTGGCCTCGGTGCATACGCCCAAGTTGGTGGCCGCAACGGCCATCGGCGCAATAAAGAGAGGGGCAAGCAATAGCGGTAGGGCAGCGAGGCGCATATTCGGTTTCCTGTGCAGATCGAAGGCCCATCTGCGAGTGCAGTCTGGAAAAAGCCTACCGTAGAGGTCTGATTGATAAATGACTAGCCCATTTTTGCCTGTGCTTTTGGCCAAAATGCTGTTTTGATGGCGCCTCAGCGTGTTTCGCCGTGCACTTCCCTGTGACCGCAGACGTTGTAAATCATTCTGTGCGACGAGCGGTCGGCTGTTACAGCGGCCCCTCCTGGCAGCGGTTCAGGCACTTGTGGCCAAGATTTACGCTGCTAAAAGTACACAGGTTGTTGTTGCACTGGGGTCTTTCTGGTATAAAGCAGCGCTCTTTTCTAGGGGCCCGGTTCCTTCACTGTAGGTGTAGCCGGTAAGACCCTAAAGAAACGCGGCGCCTGGCGCCAAATGACTGAGAGATTAAGCGGCCAACCCATGCCGGGTTGGGCATGTGGTTTTAGAGGGCTGAGGCATGTCGAGAGTCTGTCAAGTTACCGGTAAGGGTCCGGTGACTGGGAATAACATTTCCCACGCAAATAACAAAACCCGTCGTCGTTTCCTGCCGAACCTGCAGCATCACCGCTTCTGGGTTGAAGAAGAGAAACGTTTTGTTCGCCTGCGTGTATCTGCTAAAGGCATGCGTATTATCGACAAGCGTGGCATCACTGTCGTGCTGGCCGAAATCCGCGCCGCTGGCAAGATCTAAGGAGCTCTATCATGCGTGAATTGATTCGAATGATCTCTAGCGCCGGTACTGGTCACTTCTACACTACCGACAAGAACAAGCGTACTACCCCGGACAAGCTCGAAAAGAAAATGTTCGACCCGCGCGTTCGCAAGCACGTGATCTACAAAGAAGGCAAAATCAAGTAATTGATTTTCTTCCTTGTGAAAAAAAGCCCGTATCTCACGATACGGGCTTTTTTTTGCCTGATCGTTCCCACGCTCTGCTGATCGTTCCCACGCTCGCGTGGGAATGCCGTCTCGGACGCTCAGCGTCCCGTTGTCGATCAACCAATGATCAGGCTTTCTCTTCAAACACCACGTAGATCTTGCGGCACGCTTCCAGCACTTCCCAGGTACCACTGAAACCGGCAGGGATCACAAAGCGGTCGCCGGCCCGCAGTGTCTTGGCATTCCCCTCGGCATCGCGCAACACCGACACGCCTTGTACGATCTCGCAGTACTCATGCTCGGTGTAATTGACCTTCCACTGGCCCACTTCACCTTCCCAGACGCCCGCGTTCATCTGGCCGCATGGGCTGTTGTAGTGGTTGTAGAGTGTCTGTTCGGGGTCGCCCTTGAGGATTTTCTCGGCGGCAGGGCGGTAGCGTTCGGGGGCGGTGTTGGCTTGGCTGAAATCGACGATGTCCTGGATGCTCATGTGCATTTCCCGTCTGGCCTGCAGTTGGAGAGCCCAAAGTCTATGTTTATTAAAATGAACATCGCAAGGGCGTTTGCCGCCGTTCTGTCAAATATATTGAAACATCCCCAGCCGCTGGTTTAGGGTGGCAGCTGCCTTGAGCCGAACAGCAGGCTGGCCGGGCAAGCATTCGTGATGGCGCCGGGATAAACCTCCCAGGCCCTTGTATTCAATAAGAGGAGGACACTCGCATGACCACCCTGACCCGTGCCGACTGGGAACAACGCGCCAAGGCTCTGAAAATCGAAGGCCGCGCCTATATCAATGGCGAATACACCGCCGCCGTTTCCGGTGACACCTTCGAATGCATCAGCCCGGTGGATGGGCGCTTGCTAGCCACTGTCGCCAGCTGTGATGCCAGCGACGCCCAGCGCGCCGTGGAAAATGCGCGTGCCACCTTCAATTCCGGTGTGTGGTCGCGCCTGGCACCAGCCAAGCGCAAGTCCGTCATGATCCGTTTCGCCGCGCTGCTCAAGGCTAACGCCGAAGAGCTGGCGCTGCTTGAAACCCTGGATATGGGCAAGCCCATCAGCGATTCCCTGAACATCGACGTCCCCGGCGCGGCGCAAGCCCTGAGCTGGAGCGGCGAGGCGATCGACAAGATCTACGACGAAGTCGCCGCCACGCCCCACGATCAACTGGGCCTGGTGACCCGCGAGCCCGTCGGTGTTGTTGGCGCCATCGTGCCGTGGAACTTCCCGTTGATGATGGCGTGCTGGAAACTCGGCCCGGCGCTGTCCACCGGCAACTCTGTCATCCTGAAGCCGTCCGAAAAATCCCCGCTCACCGCCATCCGCATCGCCGCGTTGGCCGTTGAGGCTGGTATTCCAAAGGGCGTGTTCAACGTGCTGCCTGGCTATGGTCACACCGTCGGTAATGCCCTGGCGGTGCATATGGACGTCGATACCCTGGTGTTCACGGGCTCCACCAAGATCGCCAAGCAACTGTTGATCCGCTCCGGCGAGTCGAACATGAAGCGTGTATGGCTGGAAGCCGGTGGCAAGAGCCCGAACATCGTGTTTGCCGACGCGCCGAACCTGCAAGCGGCGGCCGAATCCGCCGCCAGCGCCATTGCCTTCAACCAGGGCGAAGTCTGCACTGCCGGCTCGCGCCTGCTGGTCGAGCGTTCGATCAAAGACACCTTCCTGCCGCTGGTGATCGAGGCCCTCAAGGGCTGGAAACCCGGCAATCCACTGGACCCAGCCACCACTGTGGGTGCATTGGTGGATACGCAGCAGATGAACACCGTGCTTTCGTACATTGAAGCCGGCCACGCCGACGGCGCCAAGCTGGTCGCGGGTGGCAAGCGCACCCTGGAAGAGTCCGGCGGCACCTACGTCGAGCCGACGATTTTCGACGGCGTGACCAATGCCATGAAGATCGCCCAGGAAGAGATCTTTGGCCCGGTCCTGTCGGTGATCACTTTCGACAGCGCCGAAGAAGCCATCGCCATCGCCAACGACACCCAATACGGCCTGGCTGCGGCGGTGTGGACGGCGGACATCTCCAAGGCACACCTGACGGCCAAGGCGCTGCGCGCCGGCAGCGTGTGGGTTAACCAGTACGACGGCGGCGACATGACTGCACCGTTCGGTGGTTTCAAGCAGTCGGGTAATGGCCGCGACAAGTCGCTGCATGCATTCGACAAGTACACCGAGCTGAAGGCGACCTGGATCAAGCTCTAAGCAACACTGCTGATCCCCCTGTAGGAGCGAGCTTGCTCGCGAAGAACCTGAAGGCGCCGCGTTTATCCAGCATGAACGCGTCATCGTTAACGTTTTTCGCGAGCAAGCTCGCTCCTACAGTCGTTTTGCGAAGCAGAATTATTCACAGGAGCGTGGCAATGCGTTGGGCGACATATTTCGCCGTGCTGGCGTCGGTACTCAGCGTTGGCCTGGCTCTGGGTGTCAGCATGCCGTTGGTATCCCTGCGTCTTGAAGGCTGGGGTTATGGCAGTTTCGCTATTGGCGTGATGGCGGCGATGCCGGCATTCGGCGTACTGCTAGGTGCCAAGGTCTCCAGCCGCATGGCGTCCTGGCTCGGCACTGCCAACCTGATGCGCCTGTGCCTGTGGGCCGGTGCGGTGTCCATCGGCTTGCTGGCGATCCTGCCCAGCTACCCGGTGTGGCTGGTGCTCAGGCTGATGATCGGGGTGATCCTGACCATCGTATTTATCCTGGGTGAAAGCTGGATCAACCAATTGGTGGTCGAGCAGTGGCGTGGCCGCCTGGTGGCGCTGTATGGCTGCAGCTATGCCTTGAGCCAGCTGTCGGGGCCGTTGCTGTTGGGCCTGATTGGCACCGACCATGACTACGGCTTCTGGGTCGGCGCGGGCCTTTTGGTGGTGGCGCCGCTGCTGTTGCTGGGACGTACCGGGGCGCCGACGGCGGATTCGTTCAGCGTGACCTTTGGCGACCTGTGGCGCTTTTGCCTGGGCCTGCCGGCGATTGCCTGGGCCGTGGCGTTGTTTGCTGCGTTCGAAGCGATGATCCTGACGCTGTTGCCGGTGTACTGCCTGCAACAGGGTTTTACTGCCGAGATCGCCTTGGCGATGGTCAGCACGGTGGTGGTGGGCGATGCGTTGCTGCAATTGCCCATTGGCGCGCTGGCCGACTATCTGCCGCGACGTACCCTGTTTCTGGCCTGTGCACTGCTGTTGCTGGCGTCGAGCCTTGCGGTGCCGTTATTGATGCACACGTTGCTGATCTGGCCGGTGTGGGTGCTGTTCGGTGCCAGTGCCGGTGGGTTGTTCACCTTGTCGCTGATTTTGATTGGCGAGCGCTACCGCGACGATGCGTTGGTGCGTGCCAACGCTCACGTGGCGCAGCTGTGGGGTATTGGCTGTCTGATCGGGCCGCTGGTGGCGGGGGCGGGCAGCCAGTGGATCAGTGGGCATGCGCTGCCGCTGTTGATGGCGGCCGGGGCGCTGGGGTTGGTGGTGCTGTTGCTGCGTCAGGGGGCTTTCGGCGCTACGCAGCCGGCCTGACCTCGAAATGCAATCAATTGTGGGAGCCGGGCTTGCCTGCGATAACGGTTTGCCAGTCGCTTATGTGTTGCCTGGCACACCGTTATCGCGGGCAAGCCCGGCTCCCACAGGTGATGTGCAGTGTTTTTTAGAGCATGCGTTCCAGGCCAACACTGGTGGCGAACCAGGCATTGAACCGTCGCCACCAACTGCCCGGTTCGCGGGTCAGGGTGTGCATCTGGCCGTTGTCTTCTGTCACCCACACCACCTGGCTGTCCTGCAGTTTGGCCTCATAGCTCAACGCCGGCGCCATACCTTCCAGCGCCAGGTTGCGCACGTGTTCGGCCAGCTCTGGGCTGTCCACCAGTACGCCGACTTCGGTATTCCACAACACTGAGCGCGGGTCGAAATTGAACGAGCCGATAAACGACTTTTCTCGGTCGAAGATCATCGCCTTGCTGTGCAGGCTGGAGTCCGAGCCGCGCCAGCTGCCATGCCGAAACAGGTGCGGGCCGCTGCTTGCGCTGGGGTCGCCCGGTTGCCGGCGCAGCTCATAGAGCTTTACCCCGTGCTCCAGCAGCGCCTTGCGATACGGCGCATAACCGCCGTGCACGGCCGGTACGTCGGTGGCTTCGAGGGCGTTGGTCAGCAGGCGCACCGAAACACCCGCATCGGCACGCCCTGTGAGGTAGACCAGCCCAGGTTGGCCCGGTACGAAGTAAGCCGAAATCATGATCAGCTCATGGCTGACACCCGCCAGCTCTGGCGCCAGCTGAGTGGTCAGCAGCAGTCGAGGGTCGGGGTCGGCCTTGGCCAGTACCTTGCTCGGCGCGTCCCACAGCGCCTGGTTCCAGGCCCAGATCAACTCGCGGCGCCAGATGTCCATGCGGGGCTGGGTCTGGTAAGTGCGCAGGCGGTTATACAGCGCGTGGTTCTGTTGACGGGACTGATCCAGGGAGGCTTCAAGGCGCCCGCGGGCGACGGCGAGGTCGACCTTGGAGGGTTTGTTCGAGACGAAGTCATCGATAGGCTTGCTCAAGGCGCTGTTCCAGTACTGGTCGAAGCTGTGACCCAATTGCTCGGCCACCGGCCCGACGCTGAGCATGTCGATATCGGTGAAATTCAGGTTCGGTTCGGCGTCGAAATACTCGTCGCCCAGATTGCGCCCGCCAACGATGGCCGCGCTGTTATCGGCCAGCCACAGCTTGTTATGCATGCGCCGGTGTTGCAGTGACAGGTTGAATACACGGCCCATGGCGCGCGTGACGCCGGTGCTACGGCCCAGATGCAGCGGGTTGAACAGGCGTATATGCACCTTGGGATGGGCGGCGAGGGTGGCGATGATCTGGTCGAGGCCATCGCTGGTGGTGTCGTCCAGCAAAATCCGCACGCGCACCCCGCGGTCGGCGGCCTTGAGCAGTTCGTCCACAAGCATGCGTGTACTGATGCCGTCGTGCACGATGTAGTACTGCAAGTCGAGGCTGGTCTGGGCGTTGCGGATCAACTCGGCACGTGCCATGAAGGCTTCACTGCTGTTGGGCAGCAAGCGGAAGCCCGAGCGTCCTTGGTAGGGGGCGGCCTGGGCCTGGATCGAGCGACCGAACGAGGAGTCCTTCGCCGGCAGGGCATCGCTGGGGATGCGCGGGGTGTCGACCGTGGCGCAGCCGCCCAGGGCCAGGGCGGCCAGCAGGCAAAACGGTAAAAGCCGTCGAATCATCAAGGAAACTGCTTCCAGGTCAGGGCGGTTGTGGCATATGACGGCATTTGCTCGGGAAAGGTCAGTCCGCCGTCTCTTGCAGCATCTTGCGTGCAGCGGCACCTACCTTGCGCACGGCCTCTTCAATCTGCGTCGTTGGCTTGGCAGCGTAGTTCATGCGCAAGCAGTTACGGTACTTGCCGGAGGCGGAGAAGATGCTGCCTACCGCCACCTGTACACCTTGTTCCACCAGCACGCGGTTGAGCTTCAAGGTGTCGAAGCCCTCCGGCAGCTCAATCCATAGCATGAAGCTGCCTTGGGGCCGGCTGGCGCGCGTGCCAGCGGGGAAATAACGGCTGACCCAATCGAGCATCAAGTCGCGATTACGCTGGTATTGGGTACGCATCCTACGTAAATGAGGCTCGAAATGACCGCCTTTGAGGAATTCGGCAATGGCAATCTGCGGCTGCGTGGCCGTAGAGCCGGTGCTGATGTATTTCATGTGCAGCACCCGCTCCAGATAGCGTCCCGGTGCGACCCAACCAATGCGCAGGCCGGGCGCCAGAGTTTTGGAGAACGAGCTGCACAGCAGCACACGGCCGTCTTCGTCGAAGGATTTGATGGTGCGCGGGCGTGGGTAGCTGTAGGCCAACTCGCCATACACATCGTCTTCGATAATCGCCACGTCAAAGCGCTGGGCCAGGGTCAGCAAGGCGCGTTTGCGCGCTTCCGGCATGATGTAGCCCAAGGGGTTGTTGCAGTTTGGGGTGAGCTGGATGACTTTGATCGGCCACTGTTCCAGCGCCAGCTCCAGGGCCTCCAGGCTGATGCCGGTGAGCGGGTCGGTGGGGATTTCCAGGGCTTTCATGCCCAGGCCCTTGAGGGTCTGCATGGCACCGTGGAAGCTGGGCGAATCCACCGCGACGATATCGCCGGGCTCACAAATCGCGTGAATGCTGGCGGAGAGGGCTTCGTGGCAACCGGTGGTGATCACGATGTCTTCGGCGCTCAGTTGGCAGCCGGAGTCCAATGACAGCCGGGCGATTTGCTCACGCAGTTCCATACAGCCGAGGATATTGTCGTAATACAGCCCCGGCAGGTCTTGGCGCCGGCTGACACGGGCGAGGCTACGCAGCAACGGCTTCAAGGTAGGCGACAATACATCCGGCATGCCTCGGCCCATCTGTATGACGTCTTTGCGCGGCACCGCACGAATCAGTTCCAGCACCAGGTCCCACTGGGAGATTTCCACTGGCCGTTGGGCCGGGCGGCCTATCTCGGGCAGTGCCGGCAGTTCACGGCCCACCGGAACAAAATAGCCCGACTTGGGCTTGGGCATCGCCAGGCCGTTGTCTTCGAGCAACCGATACGCCTGCTGCACGGTGCTCAGGCTCACCCCATGTTCCACACTCAAGGCCCGCACCGAGGGCAGTCGATCGCCCGGACGATAGAAGCCCTGTTCAATACGGGTGCCGAGCAATTCGGCGAGGTTGACGTAAAGGGTCATGGTGGTCGCTCCCGAGGGACCAGTACAGATAGGGGGAAAATACAGGATTCAGCCACGCAGAGGCAGCATCTGTATGTATTTATTAAAAGTTGGCTGAATCTGTAATGGTACTGGCCGCCCGCGCATGCTGATCACTCAAGACAACAGGCCAATGAGGGGCAGTCAAATGAGCGGCATGAGCGATGTACGGCTGGCGCTACGCAGTCAGGAACTGGACGTGGCGCAGGAGCAGGTGATCACTGCCTCGGCGCCTGGCCGCTGGAATCTGTTCTGGCGCCGTCGCCATACGCGCAAGGCCCTGCTGGACCTGAGCCGCGAGCAGTTACGCGACATCGGGCTGACCGCCGAGCAGGCGCGCCGTGAGGGTTTGAAACCCTTCTGGCGCGATTGATCAGAGCAGTTCTTTGAGGCGGTGCCAGAGCATCCCCAGGGCCAGCAACGGCGAACGCAGGTGTTTGCCGCCGGGGAAGGTGATGTGTGGCACCTGGGCGAACAGATCGAAGCGCCCCTGTTGCTGGCCGCTGATGGCCTCGGCCAGCAGCTTGCCCGCCAGGTGCGTGGCGTTGAGGCCATGGCCGGCATAGGCCTGGGCGTAATACACGTTGGGTTGATCGGCCAGGCGGCCGATCTGCGGCAGGCGGTTGGCGCCGATGCCGATCATGCCGCCCCATTGGTAGTCGATTTTCACGTCTGCCAATTGGGGGAATACCTGCAGCATCTTCGGTCGCATGTAGGCGCCGATGTCCTTGGGGTCTCGACCGGAGTAGTGGCAGGCGCCGCCGAACAACAGGCGGCGGTCGGCGGACAGGCGGAAGTAGTCCACCGTCACGCGCTGGTCACACACGGCCATGTTCTGCGGTAACAGGCGGGTGGCTTGCGCTTCGCTCAAGGGCTCGGTGGCAATGATGTAGCTGCCGGCGGGCAGCACCTTGCCGCTCAGTTGCGGGTTGAGCCCGTTCAGGTAGGCATTGCAGGCCAGTACCAGGGTCTTGGCGCGCACAGTGCCTTGGGCGGTATGCACCTTGACCTCAGGGCCATAGTCGATACGGGTCACTGGGGATTGCTCGTACAGCGCCACGCCCAACTGCTGGGCAACGGCAGCCTCACCCAGTGCCAGGTTCAGCGGGTGCAGATGGCCGGAACCCATGTCGATCATGCCGCCTACATAGCGATCAGAGCCGATTACGGTGCCCATCTCGCTGGCTTGCAACAGGCGCACTTCGTGGCGGTAGCCCAGGCTGCGCAGCTCTTCGGCATCCTCGGCCAGGCCCCGTAGGTCGCGGGGTTTGTTGGCCAGGTCGCAGTAGCCCCAGGTCAGGTCACAGGGGATCTGGAAGCGCTCCACACGCTCGCGCACGATCTCCACGGCTTCCAGGCCCATCAGCTTCATCTGGCGCACGCCGTCGCTGCCGATCACCTGGGTGAACTGACCCAGCCCGTGGCCGACACCGCGAATCAACTGGCCGCCATTGCGCCCGCTGGCGCCCCAACCGATTTTGCGCGCCTCCAGCAACACCACGCGAAAGCCGCGCTCGGCCAATTCCAGGGCGGTGTTGAGCCCAGAGAAACCCCCGCCGATCACACAGACATCGGCGTTCACCTCACCGGTCAGCGTCGGGTAATCCGGTTGCGGGACGCTGCTGGCGGCGTAGTAGGAAGCGGTGTGCCGGGCGCTGGCGGTCATGGGGAACCTCCCTGTCTGGAAAATTTGACGCAGGATACAGTGGTCGCACGACGCTGTCTGCGCGGGGCTTTTTGCGTCAGAATCCACGTCTATTCGCCGTTCGGTATGGGTTTCGATGAGTTGCAACAGTCAGAAAATCAGCGCGCTGCGTCGCCAGATTCCTTCGTTCGAGTGCGTCCCCGGTTGCCACGACTGCTGTGGGCCGGTGACCACCTCGCCCGAGGAAATGTCGCGCCTGCCGCGCAAGACCGCTGCCGAGCAAGAGGCGGCGATGGACGAGCTGAACTGCGTGCACCTTGGGCCCAAGGGTTGCACGGTGTATGACGAGCGGCCGCTGATCTGTCGCCTGTTCGGCACTACCAAGACCTTGCCGTGCCCTAATGGCCGCCGGCCAGTGGAGCTGATTCATCCGCAGGTGGAGAAGCAGATTCATGAGTACATGGCGAGTACCCGGCAGGTGTTGGTCTAGCGGATGTACTCGGTTAAAACCAAGGGAGCAGGCAAGCCAGCTCCCACATTTGGCCGTGTTGTGTCAGTGGGTCAGTCAGGGATCGGCAGGTTCAGGCTCTCTTTCACCTCTTCCATCACGATATAGCTCTTGGATTCCCGCACATGGGGGAGTTTGAGCAGGATATCGCCCAGCAATTTGCGGTACGAAGCCATCTCCGAGATCCGCGCTTTCACCAGGTAGTCGAAATCACCCGACACCAGATGGCACTCCAGCACGTGAGGCAGTTTCAGCACGGCTCGGCGAAATTCTTCAAAGGTGTCACCCGACTTGTAATCCAGGCTGATCTCGACAAATACCAGCAAACTTCCCTTCAAATGCTGGGGGTTGAGCCGTGCGTTGTAGCCCATGATGATCCCTTCGCGCTCCAGGCGCCGCACGCGCTCGGTGCAGGGCGTGGTGGACAGCCCGACCTTTTCCCCCAGCTCCGTGAACGAGATGCGCCCGTCGGTTTGCAGGATGCGCAGGATATTGCGGTCGATCTTGTCCAGCTCCCGCTTGGTCTGGGTGTTGGTACGCATAGGGGATACGCCTCTGTCAAAAGGGTTTTTGCCAAGAATTGTCGCCAAATATAGGCATTTATATAGTGAAATGCACTGCCGATTGTTTTTTACACTGCGCCCATCATTGCTCGAATAACACACGTCAGCGGCTGAGCCCGCGATGAGGATATAAAAATGCGCGTTCTGGTCTTGGGTAGCGGCGTCATTGGGGTGACCAGTGCCTACTATTTGGCGCGGGCCGGCTTCGACGTTGTGGTGGTTGATCGTCAGCCTGCCGCTGCCATGGAAACCAGTTTCGCTAATGCCGGTCAGGTGTCCCCTGGCTACGCGTCGCCATGGGCCGCGCCGGGTGTGCCGCTCAAGGCCATCAAATGGCTGCTTCAGCGCCACGCGCCGCTGGCGATCAAGGCCACCGCCGATATCGACCAATACCTGTGGATGGCGCAGATGCTGCGCAACTGCACGGCTAGCCGCTACGCGGTGAACAAGGAACGCATGGTGCGCCTGTCCGAGTACAGCCGCGACTGCCTTGACGAATTGCGCGCCGAGACCGGCATTGCCTACGAAGGGCGCAGCCTCGGGACTACCCAACTGTTCCGCACCCAGGCCCAGCTCGATGGCGCCGCCAAGGACATCGCCGTGCTGAAAGAGTCCGGCGTGCCATTCGAATTGCTCGACCGAGCCGGCATTGCCCGGGTTGAACCGGCCCTGGCCAGCGTCACCGATATCCTCGCGGGTGCCTTGCGCCTGCCCAACGACCAGACGGGCGATTGCCAGATGTTCACCACGCGCCTGGTCGAAATGTGCAAACAATTGGGCGTGGAATTCCGCTTCGAACAAGACATCCAGCGCCTGGACTACGCAGGCGACCGCATCAATGGTGTGCTGATCGACGGCAAGCTGGAAACCGCCGACCGTTATGTCCTGGCCCTCGGCAGTTACTCGCCCAAGTTGCTCAAGCCATTGGGGATCAAGGCGCCGGTGTACCCGCTCAAGGGTTATTCGCTGACTGTGCCGATCACTAACCCGGCAATGGCGCCGACCTCGACCATTCTCGATGAAACCTACAAAGTCGCGATCACGCGTTTCGACAACCGTATTCGCGTCGGTGGCATGGCTGAAATAGCCGGTTTTGACCTGTCGCTGAACCCGCGGCGACGTGAAACCCTGGAGATGATCGTCAACGACCTTTATCCTCAGGGCGGCGATCTGGCCCAGGCCAGTTTCTGGACCGGCCTGCGCCCGACCACCCCGGACGGTACACCGATTGTGGGTGCCACGCCGTTCAAGAACCTGTTCCTGAATACAGGCCACGGTACCCTCGGTTGGACCATGGCCTGTGGTTCGGGTCGCTTGCTGGCCGACCTGATGGCGAAGAAAACGCCGCAGATCAGCGCCGCAGGCCTCGATATTTCCCGTTATGGCAACCACCAGGAGTCCGCACAACATGTCAATCCAGCGCCAGCTCACCAATGAGCGCATGAGCCAGATCGTTGTCCACAGCGGTACCGTGTACCTGGCAGGGCAAGTTGGCGACGACATGAGCGCCGGGATTGAGCAGCAGACCCGTGAAACCCTGGTCAATATCGAGCGCTTGCTGGACCTTGCCGGTACCGACAAATCCAGGTTGCTGTCGGTAACGATCTACCTGAAGGACATCGACGCCGACTTCGCTTTGATGAACGCGGTATGGGACAAATGGCTGCCCAAAGGCGTCGCCCCGGCCCGCGCCACTGTGCAAGCCAAGCTGTGCGAACCCGAGATTCTGGTAGAGCTGTCTGTCGTGGCTGCGCTGCCTTAACAATGATCCCTCTCCCGGTGCCGGCGTTGTTGGTCGGCACCGGTTTTTTATTGACTTTGCTGCCTAGAAGCCTGCCGCCATGCGTCCAGCCCGTGCCCTGATCGATCTCCAAGCCCTGCGCCATAACTACCAATTGGCCCGAGAAGTCACCGGGGCCAAGGCCCTCGCCGTGATCAAGGCCGATGCCTACGGCCATGGCGCGGTGCCCGTGGCCCAGGCACTGGAGGCGCAAGCCGACGGGTTCGCGGTGGCGTGCATCGAGGAAGCGCTGGAACTGCGCGCCGCCGGCATTCGTGCGCCGGTGTTGCTGCTGGAAGGTTTTTTCGAAGCCGACGAGTTGCCGCTGATCATCGAGCAGGATTTGTGGTGCGTGGTGCATTCGCTGTGGCAGTTGGACGCCATCGAGCAAGCTCGTTTGAGCAAGCCGCTGACAGTGTGGCTGAAGCTGGACTCGGGCATGCACCGTGTGGGCCTGCACCCCAAGGATTACCAGGAGGCGTATCAGCGCCTGCTGGCGAGTGGCAAAGTGGCGAAAATCGTGCTGATGAGCCATTTTGCCCGCGCCGATGAGCTCGATTGCGTCAGCAGCAACGAACAAGTAACGGTGTTTGAGGCGGCGCGCCAGGGGCTGGCGGCTGAGGTCAGCCTGCGCAACTCACCGTCTGTATTGGGCTGGCCAAGCGTGTCCAGCGACTGGGTGCGCCCCGGTATCATGCTTTACGGCGCAACGCCCTTTGGCGAAGACCAGGCCCTCGCCGCGCGCTTGCAGCCTGTGATGACCCTGGAGTCCAAAGTCATCTGCGTGCGCGAGTTGCCGGCCGGTGAGCCGGTGGGCTACGGCGCCAGGTTCGTCACGCCCAAGCCGATGCGCATCGGCGTGGTTGCCATGGGTTATGCCGACGGTTACCCACGTCATGCGCCGACCGGTACCCCGGTGCTGGTCGCTGGCCAGCGCAGCCGGCTGCTGGGGCGCGTGTCCATGGACATGCTGTGTGTCGACCTCACCGACTTGCCCCAGGCGGGCCTTGGTTCCACCGTAGAGTTGTGGGGCAAGCACATCCTCGCCAGTGATGTTGCCGTGGCCGCCGAGACCATCCCCTATCAGATTTTCTGCAATCTGCGCCGAGTGCCAAGGCTCTATAGCGGCGCTTAGCCGCCGGCAACGAACCGAGCACACCGGGATTTAGGCCCAAGTGTTGTAAATACTGAACGCTGTCGCCATGATAACGCTCAATTACAACAAAGCCTGAATCCTAGGAGGCTCCTGCATTGGACGTCGGCGAACGACTGCAATCCATCCGTAAACTCAAAGGTCTTTCCCAGCGTGAGCTCGCCAAGCGTGCGGGCGTCACCAACAGCACCATTTCGATGATCGAGAAAAACAGCGTCAGCCCCTCGATCAGCTCCCTGCGCAAGGTGTTGGGCGGTATTCCCATGTCCATGGTCGAGTTCTTCTCCGAAGAAGTGCTCCAGGAAATACCGACGCAGATCGTCTATAAAGCCAATGAGCTGATCGACATCTCTGACGGTGCCGTCACCATGAAACTGGTGGGCCGGGCGCGCCCAAGCCGGGCCATCGCATTTCTCAATGAAATCTACCCTCCGGGTGCCGACACGGGCGAAGAAATGCTCACCCATGAAGGCGAAGAAACCGGAATTCTGGTGGAAGGGCGCCTGGAATTGGTGGTCGGTCTTGAAACTTTTGTGCTCGAAGCGGGCGATAGCTACTACTTTGAAAGCACCAGGCCTCATCGTTTTCGCAATCCGTTCGACGTGCCGGCGCGACTAATCAGCGCAGCCACACCCGCGAACTTTTAAGAATAGAGGCGCCCTGCCAGCGTTGCAGAGGTTCCCGCAGCTGTACACCGTGAGGCCGAATCTCCCTTTATTTAATAGGGTTGTTTCGGCCAGGCGGGCTAACCGTTATACTTTCGCCGCCTGCGAAACCGTGGCCGCAGGCGTGAATAGCCACCATTGAGGGTGAACGCGTGAACCTAATTATGAAAATGCTGGCTGCACCAGCAACCGTACTGGCCCTATGGGCTGTCAGCGCTCAAGCTGCGACCAATGATGACATTGCCAAGCGCCTGGAGCCTGTGGGCCAGGTTTGCGTCCAGGGCCAGGAATGCAAGGGCATGGAAGTTGCCGTGGCAGCCGGCGGCGGCGGCGCGAAAACCCCCGATGAGATCATCGCCAAGCACTGTAATGCGTGCCACGGCAGCGGCCTTTTGGGTGCGCCAAAAATTGGCGACACCGCCGCATGGAAAGAACGCGCCGACCATCAAGGTGGCCTCGATGGCATCCTGGCCAAGGCCATCACCGGTATCAACGCCATGCCGCCCAAAGGCACCTGCGCTGATTGTTCGGATGACGACCTCAAGGGGGCGATCAAGAAGATGTCCGGGCTGTAATCGGCCGATCTTCGTCAAAAATGCCGCTTACCAGCGGCTTTTTTGTGCCCGCGATTTGGTATTCAGGCTGTTCATTGCAGCAAAGACCCGGCAAGCTCGGTCCAACCCCTAATTCATGGAATGTTCGGGAGCAGTCGGATGGTGCAGTTGTGTTCAATCGAGCAAGCAGTTGACGACGTACTGGAGCGCCTGCCGGCGCATATCCACATGGGCATGCCGCTGGGGCTGGGCAAGCCCAATCTGTTCGTCAACGCGCTATACCGGCGCATCGCAAAATTGCCCGAACGGGCGCTGACGCTCTATACGGCCTTGAGCCTGGGCCGTCCTACGCAGGGTGACGGTCTTCAAAAGCGCTTTATCGAACCTTTCATCGAACGAGTGTTTGGTGACTACCCCGAGCTGGATTTCCTCGCGGACCTGCACAAGGGCAGCCTGCCGAAGAATATCCGTGTGCAGCAATTCTTTATGCAGCCCGGCAGCTTGCTCCACAGCGCCGCGGCGCAACAGGATTACGTCAGCAGCAACTACAGCCATGCGGCCCGCGACATCAATGCCGCCGGCCTGAACCTGGTGGCGCAATTGGTTGCCAGTAGCAGCGAGCATCCCGACCGCCTGAGCCTGAGCTGCAACCCGGATATCACCCTCGACCTGATGCCCATGATCGCCAAGCGCCGCGCGGCTGGGGAGACCATCCTGGTCGTCGGCCAGGTCCATAGCGATTTGCCCTACATGCCTGGCGATGCCGAGTTGGGCATGGATGAGTTCGACTACCTGCTGGATGAAAAAGACAGCACCACGCTGTTCTCCACTCCGAACATGCCGGTGGGCATTCAGGATCATTTTATCGGCCTGCATGCCAGCACCCTGGTGCGTGATGGCGGTACGTTGCAGATTGGCATCGGCTCCATGGGCGATGCACTGACGGCTGCCTTGCTGGCGCGCCAGGCCGACAACGAAGCCTATCGCCTGTTGCTCACCGACTTGGATGTGTACCAGTGGGCGCCGTTGATCAGCCGCGAAGGCGGCGTCGAGCCGTTTGCCCGTGGCCTTTACGGTTGCAGCGAGATGTTCGTCAACGGCCTGCTGGTATTGGCGGATGCCGGGATCGTGCGGCGCAAGGTCTACCCGGATGTGGCGACCCAGATGCAGGCCAACGCGGGCACCCTGGACGACGCGGCGCAACCCGATGGCGTGTCGATCCATGGCGGTTTCTTCCTGGGGCCTCGCAGTTTTTACCAGCGCTTGCAGGAAATGACCCATGCCAAGCGCCAGGCATTCAACATGACCCGCATCAGCTACATCAACGAGCTGTACGGCCAGGAAGAACTCAAGCGCTTGCAGCGCCTGGATGCGCGGTTTATCAACAGCGCCATCATGGTCACCTTGCTCGGCGCGGGCGTGGCCGATCAGTTGGAAGACGGTCGCGTGCTCAGTGGCGTGGGTGGGCAATACAATTTCGTGGCCCAGGGGCATGCGCTGGAAGGTGCACGCTCAATCCTGATTTTGCGCAGCTGGCGCGAGTCGGCGGGTGAGGTCAGTTCCAATATCGTCTGGGAGTACGGCCACTGCACCATTCCCCGGCACCTGCGGGATATCGTCATTACCGAATACGGTATTGCCGACTTGCGCGGTCAGACGGATGCCAAGGTGATCGAAGCGTTGCTGAACATCACTGACTCAAGGTTCCAGCACGACTTGATTGAGCAGGCGCAAAAGGCCGGCAAACTGCCCAAGGATTTCCAGTTGGATCCGCGTTTTGCCGACAACACGCCGCAGCGGCTCCAGGCGATTCAGGCCAGGCACCGTCGCTTGTTTCCCGAATACCCCCTGGGCAGTGACTTCACGGATGAGGAGCGGGACTTGTTGCGGGCGCTGAACTGGCTCAAGAGCAAATTCAAGCTCACGGAAATTCTGGAGTTGGGCAAGGCGGCACTCGACGCGCCGGAGCCGGAGGCGTTTCCCGAGCATTTGCAGCGGATGCGCTTGGATAAGCCGGAGGGCATCAAGGAAGACCTGTATCAACGCTTGCTGCTGGCCGGACTGCAGGCCACCGCCCACTGACAGCGCAACGCAAAACCTAATGTGGGAGCAGGCAAGCCAGCTCCCACACAGTGATTACTCGATAAAGGTCACGACACCACCGGCCAGCGACTTCACCCGCGCCAGCGACTCAACCCGATAACCCTGTGCATCCAGTTCTGCACGCCCACCCTGGAACGACTTCTCGATCACAATGCCCAAGCCGGCTACGGTCGCGCCGGCCTGCTTGATGATCGAGATCAGCGCCTGGGACGCCTTGCCGTTGGCCAAAAAGTCATCGATCACCAGCACGCGGTCGCTGCTGGTCAGGTGGCGCGGGGAGATCGCCACGGTGCTTTCGGTTTTCTTGGTGAAGGAATACACCGTGGCCGACAGCAGGTTTTCCGTGAGCGTCAAGGATTGCTGCTTGCGGGCGAAGATCACCGGCACACCCAGGTTCAGCCCGGTCATGATCGCCGGGGCAATGCCCGACGCTTCGATGGTGACGATCTTGGTGATGCCCGAATCCTTGAACAGTGCGGCGAACTCGTCGCCGATCAGTTTCATCAGTGCCGGGTCGATCTGGTGGTTCAGAAAGGCGTCAACCTTGAGGACCTGATCGGAAAGCACGATGCCTTCTTCGCGAATTTTCTTGTGCAGTGCTTCCACGGAAAGCTTCCTCTAATGGCGCGTTGTGCGCCGAAAGTAGATTAAAAAGTAGTCGATTCTAGCGCTTTAACATCGCGCGTATATCCGCCAAGGCGGTGTTGCCGCGAACGGCCTTCACCTCGGTGGGAGTGTCGTCATTGCCTTCCCAGGCCAGGTCGTCCGGCGGCAGTTCATCCAGGAACCGGCTGGGGGCACAATCGATGATTTCACCGTATTGCTTGCGCTTGGCTGCAAAGGTGAAGGCCAGGGTCTGACGTGCGCGGGTAATGCCCACGTAGGCCAGGCGGCGTTCTTCCTCGATGGTGTCGGCTTCGATGCTGGAGCGGTGCGGGAGGATTTCCTCTTCCATGCCCATGATGAACACGTAGGGAAATTCCAGGCCCTTGGACGCATGCAAGGTCATCATCTGCACGCCTTCGGCACCGTCTTCCTCTTCTTGCTGGCGCTCGAGCATGTCGCGCAACACCAGCTTGCCGATGGCGTCCTCGACGGTCATCTCGCCGTCTTCGTCTTTTTCCAGGGTGTTCTTCAGCGCCTCGATCAGGAACCAGACGTTGCCCATGCGGTAATCGGCGGCCTTGTCGCTAGAGCTGTTGGTGCGCAGCCAGTTTTCATAGTCGATGTCCATGACCATGCTGCGCAGGGCGCTGATCGGGTCTTCGCCGGCGCACTGCTCGCGGACCTTGTCCATGAAGCGCTTGAAGCGTGACAGGCGATCAGTGAAGCGCGTGTCCAGGTGTTCGCCCAGGCCGATTTCGTCGGTGGCGGCGTACATCGAGATCTTGCGTTCGGTGGCGTAGTTGCCGAGCTTTTCCAGGGTGGTGGAGCCGATTTCCCGGCGCGGCACGTTGATCACGCGCAGGAAGGCGTTGTCGTCGTCCGGGTTCACGATCAGCCGGAAGTAGGCCATCAGGTCTTTGACTTCCTGGCGTCCGAAAAAGCTGTTGCCGCCCGACAGGCGATACGGCACCTGGTGATGCTGCAGCTTCAGCTCAATCAGTTTGGCCTGGTAGTTGCCGCGATACAGGATCGCAAAGTCGCTGTAGGGCCGGTCGGTGCGCAAGTGCAGGCTGAGGATTTCCACGGCGACGCGCTCGGCTTCGGCGTCTTCGTTGCGGCAGCGGATCACACGGATCTCGTCGCCATGGCCCATCTCGCTCCACAGTTGTTTTTCGAACTCGTGGGGGTTGTTGGAGATCAGCACGTTGGCGCAACGCAGGATGCGGCTGGTGGAGCGGTAGTTCTGCTCCAGCATCACCACTTTCAAGGAGGGGTAGTCTTCCTTGAGCAGCATCAGGTTTTCCGGGCGGGCGCCGCGCCAGGCGTAGATCGACTGGTCGTCGTCGCCCACCACGGTGAACTGGTTGCGCGTGCCGATCAGTAATTTCACCAGCAGGTATTGGCTGGCGTTGGTGTCCTGATATTCGTCCACCAGCAGGTAGCGCACCTTGTTTTGCCACTTCTCAAGGATGTCCTTGTGCTTCTGGAACAGCTTGACCGGCAGCAGGATCAGGTCGTCGAAGTCCACCGCGTTGAACGCCTTGAGCGTGCGCTGGTAGTGGGTGTAGACGATGGCAGCGGTCTGCTCCTTGGGGTTGCGTGCAGCTTCCAGGGCTTCGGCGGGCAGGATCAGGTCGTTTTTCCACGAGCCGATCATGTTCTTGATTTCGTCGACGCCGTCGTCGCCCGCGTATTCCTTCTGCATGATGTCGGTCATCAGGGCCTTGACGTCGGTCTCGTCGAAGATCGAGAAGCCGGGCTTGTAGCCCAGTCGCACATGCTCCTTGCGGATGATGTTCAGGCCCAGGTTGTGGAAGGTGCACACGGTGAGGCCGCGGCCTTCGCCGCCTTTGAGCAGGGTGCCGACCCGCTCTTTCATTTCCCGTGCCGCCTTGTTGGTGAAGGTCATGGCGACGATGTACTGGGCGCGGATGCCGCAGTTCTGGATCAAGTGCGCGATCTTGCGCGTGATCACGCTGGTCTTGCCGGAGCCTGCACCGGCGAGCACCAATAGAGGGCCGCCGACGTAGTTCACGGCTTCTTGCTGCCGGGGATTGAGTCGGGACATACGGAATTTCAGGGGTCGTTGTTCAAAAGGGCGGGCATTTTAACAGGCTGGAAAGATTCTGCTGCCATAGAACGACGGTGTGACGTACCACTCGATCTAAATTTGCCGGTTTTGCTACTTTGCCGCAGGATGTTAAGGATTATTCGAGACTAATATTTACAGTCTGCGTGTTTGATAACACCTATCATTTGTCATCCTTTGTCATTGTCAGGCCGCACGTCATAATGGCACCGCTAATGAAATTTTGCAGAGTCTAGGGAGTTAGCGTGTCTACGCCTGTCGAACCCTTGCGTTTGCTGCTGCTGGCCGATGAGCCCGAGTGGGCAGCGTTGTTGCGCGAGTGCCTGGAGCCGATGGGCGAAGGGGCTGTGCTGATCAGTGCGCCCAACTGGGACTCGGTAAGCCGCCTGTTCGATGACGACCAGGGTGCTGTGTTATTGACCACGCCCAGCCTGCAGCCCGGCCCCGGCCGGTGCAGCCTGCCGTGTGTATTGCTGCTGGAGCAGGAGCCACTGGTGTCGCCGCTGGGTGTCAGCGATTGGTTGGTGTCGGATGCATTGGACGCCGACACCTTGCGCCGCTGCCTGCGCCATGTGCGCGAGCGCGGCGTGCTGGAAAACACCTTGCAGCGCCTGGCCGAGCAAGACCCGCTCACCGGTATTGCCAACCGTCAGGGCTTCCAGACCTTGCTGGCCGCCCGGCTGGCAGAAAACGAAGGCCGTGGCCTGGCCCTCGGCCATCTGGACCTGGACAATTTTCGTCATGCCAACGATGCCCTCGGCCATCAGGCGGGCGACCGTTTGATCCTGCAAGTGGTGTCGCGGCTCAAGAGTCAGCTCGAAGCCGGGGACCAACTGGCGCGCCTGGGCAGCGATGAGTTTGCCTTGTTGATCGATACCCGCCGGGCGCCCCAGCGCGCCGAATGGATGGCCGAGCGCATCACCGAAGTGATGGCCGAACCCTATTGGGTGGATGGCGAAAGCCTGTTGATCGGTTGCAGCCTGGGCATGGCCCATGCTCGAGCCCGCGCTGGCGCCGACCCGTTGATGTGGCATGCCCATATCGCCATGCAGCAGGCCAAAAGCACCCAAGGCTGTACCTTTCATATCTTCAATGAACGCATCAACCGCAACGCGCGCAGCCTGGCCGACCTGGAAAGTGAACTGCGCCGGGCTTTGCGTCGCGATGAGTTGGAGCTGCATTACCAGCCGCGACTGGACCTGGACGATGGTCATATCGTTGGCCTCGAAGCTCTGGTGCGCTGGCGCCACGGTGAACGCGGCTTGTTGCCGCCTAGCGAATTCGTGCCGCTGGCCGAACAGAGTGGTCTGATCGTGCCATTGGGCTACTGGGTGATCTCCCGAGCTCTGCGCGACATGCAAGACCTGCGTGAACGCGGCCTGCCGCCGCTGCACATGGCGGTCAACCTGTCGTTTCGCCAGTTCCAGGACAGTCAGTTGCTGTCTACCCTCAGCCGCCTGATTGCCGAGCGCGGCGTGGAAGCGCAATGGCTGGAGTTCGAATTGACCGAAACCGCCGTGATGCGCCGCAGCGACCTGGTCAAGCAGACCATGGACGCCCTTGGCCGGCTGGGTGTGCGGTTTTCCCTGGATGATTTCGGCACCGGTTTTTCGTCGTTTGTGCACCTCAACAGCCTGCCGATTGCCTTGTTGAAGATCGACAAGAGCTTTGTCGGCGGCATGGAAGAGCGCGAAGAAAACCGCAAGCTGGTGCACGCCATGATCAACCTGGCCCACAACCTCAACCTGGAAGTGGTCGCCGAAGGCGTGGAAACCCCTGAGCAGCTTGAGCTTTTGCGCTTGTTTGGGTGCGACCAGGTCCAGGGTTACCTGATCAGCAAGCCGTTGCCGCTGCCCGAGCTGGTGGAATACCTGATGTTCGGGCAAAGCCAGCAGGCGCTGTTGGGTTAAGCCTTCAAAGTGGTTCAAATGTGGGAGCTGGCTTGCCTGCGATAGCGGTCGTTCAGCTAATAATGATTAGCCTGACACACCGCTATCGCAGGCAAGCCAGCTCCCACATGTGCCGCGTGTACTCGCTAGTCAGGCAGGGCCGCTCGGAATCCAACAGGAGCATCCGGCTCCTGCCGAATCATCCGCTTCATTTTCGCCTCAAATGCCCAGGTCAGGCTCACCGCCGCACACGCCAGGCCCAGTGCCAGGCCCCACCAGACGCCTGTTGGCCCCCAGCCCAGGGTGAACGCCATCAACCAGGCTGACGGTGCGCCAATCAGCCAATAGCAACCCAGGCCCACCAGGAAGGTGGTCTTGGCGTCCTTCAGGCCACGGATACAACCCATGGCGATGGTCTGCACGCCATCGAACAATTCAAACCAGGCGGCGACGGCCAGCAGGCTCACCGCCAGCACGATGACGTCATGGAACGCCGGGTCGTCATGGTCGAGGAACAGTCCGATCAGCGGGTCGGAAAACAGCCACAGTACCGCCGCAAACCCCAACATCACCATGGCGCCGAATCCTATGCCCACTCGTCCGGCCAGGCGTGCCTGCAGCAACTGCCCGGCGCCGTAATGCTGGCCGATGCGCATGGTCACCGCGTAGGACATCCCCGCCGGCACCATGAAGGCCACCGAGACAATCTGCAGGGCGATCTGGTGTGCCGCCAACTGCGTGCTGCCCATGGTGCCCATGCACAACGCCGCAAAGGCAAACAACCCGACCTCTACCGCATAGGTGCCGCCAATCGGCAGGCCCAGGCGCCACAGCTCGCGCAGGTAGTGGGTATTCAGGCGCAGCAGGCCTGTGCCCAGCGGGTAGGCGGCGTAGGTGCGGTTGCTGCGGATGTACCACATCAGTGCCAGCGCCATGCCATTGGCGACGATGGCGGTCACCAGGCCGATGCCCATCAGGCCCAGTTTCGGCAGGCCGAACATGCCTTCGATCAGCGCATGGTTGAGCAGGTAGTTGACCACGGTGCCGCACAGGCTGATCACCATCACCGGGGTGGCCTTGCCGATGGCGCTGGTAAAGCCGCGCAGGGCCATGAAGCTCAGGTAGCCGGGCAGGGCAAAGGGCAGGATCGTCAGGAATTGCCCGGCCGCATGCACGTTGGTTTCGGTCTGGCCGAACATCAGCAGCACCGGCTTCAAGTTCCATAACAGCAACGCCGCCGCCAGGGCCATCAGCCACGCCAGCCACAGCCCGGCCTGGGTCAGGCGAGTGGCGCCGTCGATATCGCCCGCGCCATGGCGAATGGCGACCAGGGTGCCCACGGCTGCGATCACGCCGATGCAGAAGATCGCCACGAACGAATAGCTCGCCGCGCCCAGGCCTCCGCCGGCCAGTGCCTCGGGGCTCAAGCGCGCCATCATCAAGGTGTCGGTCAGCACCATCAGCATGTGCGCCAACTGTGAGGCAATCAACGGCCCCGATAGCCGCAGAATGGCCCAGAGTTCGGTACGTGCCGGATGTTGCATGATCATCACACTCGAATGGTCAGGAAGGTGGGGAAGGGTTGATTCTCGGCGCATTCAGCGCATTGCACAAAAGGATAAAAGCGATCGTTGGCATGATTAAAACTCATGCATGAGCGATTCTGGTAGGGTTTCCAGATTGCGCAGTCGGAGCTTTCAGCATGTCTCGTCGTCTTCCTCCTCTTTATGCCTTGCGGGCATTTGAAGCCGCCTCCCGTCACCACTCGTTTACCCGTGCGGCTGAGGAATTGTCGATTACCCAGAGTGCGATCAGCCGGCATATCCGTACGCTCGAAGATTATTTCGCCTGCCGATTGTTCCAGCGCAGCGGGCGCACGTTGCAGCTCACGGAAGCGGCGCGTTTGTTGCTGCCAGGCGTACGGGAAGGCTTCGCTGCCCTGGAGCGTGCTTGCCATACTTTGAATGCCGAAGATGACATCCTGCGTATGAAGGCGCCGTCCACCTTGACCATGCGCTGGCTGCTGGCGCGGTTGAGTCGCTTCCGCGCGTTGCAGCCAGGCAATGAGGTGCAACTCACCAGTGCGTGGATGAGCATTGATGAAGTGGACTTCAACCAAGAGCCATTCGACTGCGCGGTGTTGCTCAGCAACGGGCACTTTCCGGCGGACTGGGAGGCCAGTTATCTGTTTGCGGAAATGCTTATCCCGGTGGGAGCGCCGAATCTGTTGGACGACGGTCCCTGGGACGTGACGCGGCTGGCAACCGCCGAACTGCTGCACCCGACGCCTGACCGCCGCGACTGGCGTTACTGGCTGCAGCGCATGGGGTTGTCATCTCACGTTTCACTCAAGGGTGGGCAGGTGTTCGACACGCTTGAATTGGGCATGATAGCCGCCGCCCGAGGCTATGGCGTCTCCATGGGGGATTTGCTGATGGTGGCCGAAGACGTGGCGCAGGGACGCTTGAGCCTGCCGTGGCCTACGGCCGTGGCCAGTGGGGAAAGCTACTACCTCGTGTGGCCGAAAACCCGTCCGGGTGGCGAACGTTTGCGACGGCTGGCGGAATTTCTTCAGGGTGAAGTCAAGGCGATGGAATTGCCTCAGGTTGAACGCCTCGATTGAGTAGGGCCGGACCGTTTGTGCAATCGTTTGCGGGATACCCCTGTGATTCGCTCAAGTATTGCCAAATGCCGCCGAAGAAAGGTGTTGGAACCCTCGTGCACTACCGTTTCCCACTAGATAATTTGCCGAGCAGCGCTATGAGATCAGGATGATCCTGGCCTCGGCCAGGAGCTGTCATGTCTCAACCTCGTGCCCGGATTGCCTCCCAGTTAGGCCTTGCACTCGCCGTGATTCTGGCTGTCGTGATCAGCGGCAGTACGGTCTTTGCCCTGCGTACCCTCGACTCCGCCAACCTCGCCACCCGCGAGGAACACTTGGCCAGCGAGGCGCGTTTGCTCGCCGACCAACTCAACACCTTCCACAGCACCTTGCGTGAAAGCACCCAGCGTTTGAGCGGGCTGTTTGAAAAGCGCTTCGGCGCCGGCTTGAGTGTGCGTGCGGACCAGCCCGTGGCCGTGGCCGGCGTGCAGACGCCGAGCCTCTACTTGGGCAATGAGGTGCTGAACAATAACTTCGAAGAGGTGGATGAGTTCAAGCAGATGTCCGGTGGCGTGGCCACGGTGTTCGTGCGCAGCGGCGACGACTTTATCCGCGTCAGCACCTCCCTGACCAAGCAGGACGGCAATCGCGCCATTGGCACCGTGCTCGACCGTCAGGGCGCGGCCTACCAGCGCGTTGTGAGCGGCCAGACCTACATCGGCCGTGCCGTGTTGTTCGACCGCTCCTACATGACCCAATACAGCCCCGTACGTGACAGCAGTGGGCAGGTCATCGCCGTGCTGTTCATCGGTTTCGATTACACCGATGCCCAGAACGCCCAGTTTGAAAACCTCAAGCGCTTCCGTATCGGCCAGACCGGCTCCCTCGCGCTGCTGGATGAGCAAAAGCACTGGCTGGTGCCGCCGGCTGGCGTGCAAGCGCCGGATCAGGCGATTGCCGTGATGCTCGACCTGGCGAAAAAGCCGGGTGCTGGCCGTTTCTGGAGCGACAAAAACGAAGATTTCTATAGTGTCTCGGTGCCGTTTGAAGGCGGCCCTTGGGCGGTGGTAGCGAGCATGCCCAAGGCTGAGATTCGCGCAGTGACCTGGGAAGTCGGCATCCGCCTGGTGATCGGCAGTGTGCTGGCGATGTTGCTGGCAGTGGGCGCCACGGTGTGGCTGTTGCGCAGCAAGCTGGCGCCATTGAGCGAGCTGGTGCGCCAGGCCCAGGCCCTGGGCGCGGGCGATTTGAGTGCGCGGCTCAATGTGTCCAGCCATGACGAAATCGGCCAGCTGGCGCGTAGTTTCAACCAGATGGGTGAGGCGCTGTCGACCATGGTGTCGCATATCCGTACCGCCGCCGAACAGGTCAACAGCCGCGCCCAGGCGCTGTCGGGCTTGTCCGGCGGTGCCTATGAAGGCATGGAGCAGCAGTCCGGCGAGATCACCAGCATGGCCGGTGCGGTGGAAGAGTTCAGTGCTACCTCGCTGAACATTGCCGACAACATGGGCAACACCGAGCGCCTGGCTCAAGAGAATGCCCAGCAAACCCGTATCGGCCGCAGTTCGATGCAAGAGGCGTCATCGTCCCTGGAACATATCGCCACTGCGCTGAACAGCACCGCTGCCGTGATCAACACCCTGGGCCAGCGTTCCCAGGAAATCGGCGGGATCGTCGGCGTGATTACCGCCATCGCAGAACAGACCAACCTGCTGGCGCTCAACGCTGCCATCGAGGCCGCGCGCGCCGGCGAGCAAGGCCGTGGCTTCGCCGTGGTCGCCGACGAAGTGCGCAACCTGGCTTCGCGCACCCGCCAGGCCACCGATGAAATCTCCGGCATGATCCAGAGCATCCAGCAGGAAACCGGTAACGCCATCAGCACCATGGAGCACGGCAATGCGCTGATGCAGGAAGGCCTGTCGCGCAACGCCGATGTGGCCTCGGCCCTGGCGCGTATCGACGAGCAAAGCCGCTCGGCCGGCCAGCAATTTGCTGCGATCACCACCGCCACCCAGGAACAGAGCAGCACCGCGACCTTGCTCAGCAGCAACCTGCAGAGCATTGCGCTGGCCAACAGCGAGCAGCGTGAAGTGGTGTCCAACCTGGCGGTTACCGCCAAGGAACTGGAGACCTTGGCGGCAGGCTTGCGTCATGAGGTGGATCGGTTTCGTTGAGGCTCAGGCCTCCCCAAGCCCTGGGTCTACGCGCTTGCCAATGTCCTTGAGCCGCGCCAGTTGGTCGACCATGCCTGGCGCTTCGTCCAGGCTGGTGACGAAGGTCCACAGATAGGTCATGACGGCGTAGATGTGGCCGGCCTTCACCGCTGGGGACATGGCCAATTGGCTGATCGCAACCACGAACAGTAAGGCCGCGGTCATGCCGATAAACAGGAACGCCGCAGCCTCGCGGTCTGACAGCCAGATGCGCAGGCGTGACAGCACCTGGTAGTGGCGTCGCAGGGTCGGCGCGCCGACCTTTTCGACCAGGCCGATTTCTTTTTCCAGGCGGTTGTTCAGACGTTCGTGCAGCGCCTGATTGCGCTGGGCAAAACGCGGCAACAAGGTGATGCACAGCAGCAGGGCCGCCAGGCACGCCATGCCTACCCATGGCTCAATCACGATCAGCATCACTGCCGCGCCCACAATCGACACCAACGCCGTGGCGATGATAGGCACGTGCTTTTCAAAGAAGTCGACAAACTCCCGAGCAAGTACTACCCGTGCCGCCGATTTCGAGGTGCTGTGGTTCTGTTGGCGCTGGTTGAGAATGACCGGCACCGCAAGGTCCGCGTAGATGCGCGTGAACGTACGGGTGTCCAGCGCCCGTCTCGCCGCCCCAACGGCCCAGAACGCCATGACCACGGCGGCATACAGCAACGCACTGGTGGTATCGCCACGGATAATCGAATCCACCGCGAACCCGGCAAACAGTGGGTAAGCCAACAACAGCGCGTTCTCCAGCGCCACCAGCGACAAGGTGCAAGACAGCTTGCCGGGATAGGCTCTGGCAATAGCCTTGAGGGTCTGGCTGGCAGACTGCTGGCCGATTTTCTTGCTTTCTTCGATCAGAATTTGTGGGGTGACGGATGTCATGGGTGCACCAGAGGAGTAATAGACGCTATTATTGAGCGACTGCTCAAGTATCCTTGAGCGATCGCTCAAAAAGCAAGCGCCGCTTATCTGCTCGTGCTCGAAGGAATTGCCCATGTCGCGTACCGACCGTAAAGACCAGATCATCGCCGCCGCCCTGGAGCTGTTTCGCAGCAAGGGTTTCGCCGATGTATCCACCCGTGACCTCGCCGAACATGCCGGCTTGTCGCGCAGTCATGTCTATCACTACTTCAGCGACTGGAATGAACTGCGCCGCGAAGCCTTCGTACGCTTTGCCAATGAGCAACTGGATGAAGTGCGCGAGCCGTTGGCCGATGCGCCACCCCTGGAGGCGCTCGTGGGTTTTTTGCGCGACTGCCTGCCCAGCACCGCTGACGCCGGCTGGGCGCTGTGGCTCGACGCCTGGGACGAGGCCATGCATGACGCGCAAATGACCCAGGCTTATCTGGTAATCAACGCCCAATGGCAAAGCATGCTTGCCGAGGTGATCGAGCGGGGCGTTGCCGATAGCGTCTTTCGCTGCGAGTCGGCTCAACGCGCTGCACGGCAGATCTTCGCCCTGGCGATGGGCTATGCCGATGACCTGATGCTCAAGCCTTCCGCAGAGTCCGCAGAAGCGGCGCTGCAAGAAGTGCTGGAAGTGGCGAGGCTGCTGCTGGATTTTGCCTGACAAGTGCTAGCCATTTGCGGCTGGTCGGTACTGCAACGCCTCCGCCAAATGATGGCGGGCGATGCCTTCCACTTGCTCAAGGTCCGCCAGGGTGCGAGCCACCTTGAGCAATCGATGGGCTGCGCGCAGTGATAATGTCAGCCGCTCACACGCGCTTTCCAGCCAGCTTTCATCGGCTTTGGCCAACTGGCAGTGTTCGCGCAGCCGGGGCAGATCGAGGAATGCATTGGCGCAACCCTGGCGCTGGTGCTGGCGTTCCCGGGCTTGCGCCACCTGAGCGGACGCTTGCGCGGTGGTATCACCGGCTTGTTGGGCGGGGTTCAGCGCAGTGACCTCCCGCGCGACTGTCAGGTGCAAATCAATCCGGTCCAGCAACGGCCCGGAGAGCTTGTTGCGATAGCGCTGGATCTGCTCCGGTGTACACCGACAACGCCCGCTGGGCTCGCCCATGTAGCCGCAAGGGCAGGGGTTCATCGCCGCGACCAGTTGAAAGCGCGCCGGGAAGCTCACACGGTCTCGGGCTCGGGAGATCACGATGTGCCCCGACTCCAATGGCTCGCGCAGCACCTCCAGTACCTTGCGATCGAACTCTGGCAGTTCATCCAGGAACAACACCCCGTGATGAGCCAGGGTGATTTCCCCCGGTTGTGGCTTCGAGCCGCCACCCACCAGCGCCGGCCCGGATGCCGAGTGGTGTGGCTGACGGAACGGGCGGTTGGGCCAATGGCTCAGAGGGGCCAGGCTGACCACGGATTGGATTGCGGCCACTTCCAGCGCTTCCTGCTCGCTCAATGGCGGCAGCAAGCCCGGTAGCCGGCTGGCCAATAAGGTCTTGCCGGTACCCGGTGGCCCGCTGAACAGCAGGTTATGCGCGCCCGCCGCCGCGATCAGCAATGCTCGCTTGGCCGCGAGTTGGCCCTGCACTTCACTCAGGTCTGGGTAAGGCTTGTTCAAGTACAGCAAACCGTCGGACCTGTAGGGCTCAATCGGCACATGTCCATTCAGGTGCGCCACCACTTGCAGCAGGTGATCCACCGCAATCACCTTCAACCCCGACGCCAGGCACGCCTCCTCGGCATTGGCGCGCGGCACTATCACGGTGCGCCCGGCCTTGCGCGCCGCCAGCGCGGCCGGCAACACCCCCTTCACCGCGCGCACCTCGCCGGACAGCGCCAATTCCCCAAGGCATTCCACGTCATCGAGCATCAACGCCGGCACTTGCACACTGGCTGCCAGGATGCCCAGGGCAATCGCCAGATCAAAACGCCCGCCGTCCTTGGGCAGGTCGGCGGGCGCGAGATTGAGCGTGATGCGGCGGGCCGGATATTGCAGCGCCGAGTTGAGGATGGCGCTGCGCACGCGATCCTTGCTTTCCTTCACTGCAGTTTCGGGCAAACCCACGAGAGTGAGAGACGGCAGACCATTGGCCATGTGCACCTCGACGGTGACGGCGGGGGCTTCTACACCGACCTGGGCGCGGCTGTGGACGATGGCGAGGGACATGCTCGTTCCTTGAATGGGAGGGCCGCTTCCTGCGGTTTTTTCAAGGGTAGACGAGGTGGGATGGAGCGGGGCGGGGGAGGTTTTACAGAACGTATCCGGACGGCAACGCAAAACAGAATGTGGGAGCTGGCTTGCCTGCGATGGCGGTGTGTCAGCAAAGAATCATCCGCTGATGCACCGCCATCGCAGGCAAGCCAGCTCCCACACTCACCGTGTTTATTCAGCAGAGGGTGGCGTCAACCGTGCTTCAAGTTCAGCCACCTTCGCCTCCAGGCTCTCCAGCCGCGCACGTGTGCGGGCCAGCACCACCATCTGGCTGTCAAACTCTTCCCGGCTGACCAGGTCGAGCTTGCTGAAACCGCTCTGTAGCAAAGCCTTGAACTGGCTTTCGATTTCATTGCGGGGCAGCGGAGTGTCGCCGCTGAACAGGCGAGAGGCGTGGCCGCTCAGGGCGTCGAGGAAGTCTTTGGGCGCGAGCATTGGACATATTCCGGAAAACAGTTGGCCGGCAGTGTACCACGCAGCGTCTATAGTCATTTTCACGCCCCGCTGCGCACGGTTTTCGCGCATTGGGGCGGGCGGCTGCGCACTGTTTTGATGCGCATTGCGGCCGCGCAGGCGCCCCGTAGGTGGGCATAAGCGGGCAAAGGATTGATTTCGGTGGTTTTTACGGAGCTGGCAAGGTTTCTGCTTAGACGATCATGACCCATGCACTGATGCAGTCGCTGTGACGAATGCAGTGCGCCGACGGATCCGGGGTACAGGGCTCGTCACCAGTGGTTCGCTGGCGTCGCGACGGCAAATGCCGAGGCGACGATGCGTTACAAAGCCAGGCACTGCGCTTAGACTTGAGACGGGTTTGTTTTCCTGGGGCAAGTCCACCAAATTCGGGAGAGAGTTTTCATGAAGCTAGTCACTGCCATCATCAAGCCGTTCAAGTTGGACGATGTACGCGAGTCACTGTCCGAGATCGGCGTGCAGGGCATTACCGTTACTGAGGTCAAGGGCTTCGGTCGGCAGAAGGGTCATACCGAGCTGTATCGCGGCGCGGAATACGTGGTCGATTTCCTGCCGAAGGTGAAGATCGATGTCGCCATTGACGACAAGGATCTTGACCGGGTTATCGAGGCGATAACCAAGGCGGCCAACACCGGCAAGATCGGTGACGGCAAGATCTTCGTGGTCAATCTGGAACAGGCTATTCGCATCCGTACCGGCGAAACCGATACCGACGCAATCTAAGCCGCCAAACCCCAACGCCCCAGGAGAAAACAATATGACTCTGCGTAAATTCGCAGGGCTCGGAGCCCTGCTGTCCATCGTAATGCCAAGCCTGGCCATGGCGGCAGATGAAGTGGCTGCTCCAGTCCTCAATTCCGGCGACACCGCCTGGATGCTTACCGCCACCGCGCTGGTGCTGTTCATGACCATCCCTGGCCTGGCGCTGTTCTACGGCGGCATGGTCCGCTCCAAGAATATTCTGTCGGTGATGATGCAGTGCTTCGCCATCACTGGCCTGATCAGCATCCTGTGGGTTGTCTACGGCTACAGCATCGCGTTCGATACCACCGGTATGGAACAAGGTGTGGTCAACTTCAATTCCTTCTTCGGCGGCATGGGCAAGGCGTTCCTGGCGGGTGTCACCCCAGCCAGCATCACCGGGCCGGCGGCGCTGTTTCCGGAAGCCGTGTTCATCACCTTCCAGATGACCTTTGCCATCATTACTCCGGCGCTGATCGTCGGTGCTTTCGCTGAGCGTATGAAGTTCTCCGCGATGCTGATCTTCATGGCTATCTGGTTCACCCTGGTCTATGCGCCGATTGCGCACATGGTCTGGAGCGGCAATGGCGGCCTGATGTGGGACTGGGGCGTGCTGGACTTCGCCGGCGGCACCGTTGTGCACATCAACGCGGGTGTGGCTGGCCTGGTGGCGTGCATCGTGCTCGGCAAGCGCAAAGGCTTCCCCACCACCCCGATGGCCCCGCATAACCTGGGCTATACCCTGGTGGGCGCGGCCATGCTGTGGATCGGCTGGTTTGGCTTCAACGCCGGTTCCGCTGCGGCGGCCAACGGCACCGCGGGCATGGCGATGCTGGTAACTCAAATCGCTACCGCAGCTGCGGCCCTGGGCTGGATGTTTGCCGAGTGGATCACCCACGGCAAGCCAAGCGCACTGGGTATCGCCTCGGGCGTGGTCGCCGGCCTCGTCGCCGTGACACCAGCGGCTGGCACCGTGGGCCCGATGGGCGCCCTGGTGATTGGTCTGGTCGCCGGTGTGGTGTGCTTCTTCTGCGCGACCAGCCTCAAGCGCAAACTGGGTTATGACGACTCCCTGGACGCCTTCGGCGTGCACGGTATTGGCGGTATCGTCGGTGCGATCCTCACCGGTGTGTTCGCAGCTCCTGCTCTGGGCGGCTTCGGCACCGTGACCGACATCGCGGCCCAGGTCTGGATCCAGTGCAAAGGCGTGGGCTTCACCGTGATCTACACGGCGATTGTGACCTACGTCATCCTCAAGGTGCTCGACATGGTCATGGGCCTGCGTGTCACCGAAGAAGAAGAGGCGGTCGGCCTCGACCTGGCGCAACACAACGAGCGCGGCTACAACTTGTAACTACGCGAAAAAAACATGCCCGGCTTGCCGGGCATTTTTTTGCCCGGCGTTTGTCTGTGGCTAAAGGTGCATGGGTTTTTTATCGACTTTGTGATGGGATCCACACTGCACTTTTAAGGGTGCAAATGTCTTACAGGCATGAAGGCGTATTAGGCACTTTGTTTTTTCCCAGAGCGCGCTAGAATGCGCGCCGATGGGCGGAGAACTGTATGTGGCAACAGACCCTGATTACCCTGCGGGCCAAGCCCCGGGGCTTTCACTTGGTAACGGACGAGTTGCTTGCCGGCTTGCCTGAATTGAGGGCGTGTCGTGTGGGCCTGTTGCATCTGTGGCTGCAGCACACCTCGGCCTCGTTGACCGTCAACGAGAATGCCGACCCGGCGGTTCGCCGTGACTTCGAGCGTTTTTTCAACCTGCTGGTGCCACAAGGTCGCGCAGGGTTTGAACATAACGACGAAGGTCCGGATGATCTGCCGGCGCACTTCAAGGCCAGTCTGCTGGGCTGCCAGCTGAGTTTGCCGGTCAAGGCCGGCCGCTTGGCGATAGGGACCTGGCAAGGTGTTTATCTGGGCGAGCACCGTGATCATGGCGGTGCTCGTAAAGTCCTCGCCACCTTGCATGGTGAAGGGGCATAAGCCACTGGTGATCCAGTGGATGTTGATTTTTTTCCGGCAACCTCGACAGAGGGTGAAGCTGGGCTATAACTAATCTGCTTTTCGCAAGTCATGAGGTAGAACATGAGCGACGATGATCTGGAACAAGACGACCTCGAAGTAGGTGATGAAGACGACACCGAAGACGGTCTTGAAGTTGCGGCCGAAGACGTTGCTGAGGACGTCGATGACAGTGTTGGCGATGACGCGGCTCCCAAAGCCAAAGGCAAAGCCAAGGCGGCTGTGTCGGTAGACGAGTTGCCGAGCGTTGAAGCCAAGAACAAAGAGCGCGATGCCCTGGCGCGTGCGATGGAAGAGTTCCTCGCTAAAGGCGGCAAAGTGCAGGAAGTCGAGGCCAACGTGGTGGCTGATCCACCGAAGAAGCCGGATAACAAGTACGGCAGCCGACCTATCTGAGGTCTGCCTCCTGCTTGTAAGAAAAAGCCCGCCGTCGCTGCGGGCTTTTTCATGCCTGGAGCAATTTACCGGTTTGCTGCAATACCCTGTGGGAGCTGGCTTGCCTGCGATAGCGGTCTATCTGCGAGCCCTGTGTTGACTGATCCACCGCTATCGCAGGCAAGCCAGCTCCCACATTGGGGTCAGTGTTAGCTCCAGCGACTCAGCAGTGGCGGTAACTCCGTCAGGCTGCGAATCTGCGCATCCGGGCGCTTGTCACCCTCCCAGGCCTTGCCCGTGGGGTTGAACCACACCGCCCGCAGTCCCGCCTGCTGCGCGCCGGCGATGTCATCCCCAGGATGATCGCCCACATGCACTGCCGCGCTGGCGTCCACACCGCCACGTTGCAGTGCTTCATGAAACAGCCGTGCATCCGGCTTGGCGATGCCGATATCTTCAGCGCGCAGGGCAAAGTGAAAGTAGTCCGCCAGGCCCACACGCTGCACATCGGCATTGCCATTGGTGATCACGCCGAGCAGGAAGTGCTGGCGCAGCGCCTTGAGCATCGGCTCGGCTTCCGGAAACACGGTGAGTTGGTGGCGTGCGTGGATGAACGCTTCGAAGCAGACATCCGCCATCTCTGTGGCCTCAGGCTGGGGATAACCGGCCTCCTCGAACGCATGCATCAACACGCGATGACGCAGCAGGCTGATACGGTGTTTGAGTTCGGGATGACGCTGCAGCACCTGCTGGCGCAGGCTGGCAAAATGCTCAAGGGGCAGGTCGCCGACCTTGGACGCGTGGGTCGCCAGCCATTCGCGCATCGACGCTTCGGCGCTGATGATGACGGGTACGTTGTCCCAGAGGGTATCGTCCAGGTCGAAGGTAATCAGCTTGATACTCATGAGTCGCCGCCCTTGATGCGTTTGGCCCGTGGATGGGCGCTGTCGTACACCGTTGCCAGGTGCTGGAAGTCGAGGTGGGTGTAGATTTGCGTGGTCTTGATATCCGAGTGCCCGAGCAGCTCCTGCACGGCGCGCAGGTCCTGGGAGGATTCGAGCAGGTGGCTGGCAAAGGAATGACGCAACATGTGCGGGTGCAGATTCTGCCCCAGCTCGCGCTCGCCGGCAGCCTTGACCCGCAGTTGAATCGCGCGCGGCCCCAGGCGCCGGCCTTGCTGGCTGACAAACACGGCATCGTCTGCAGGGTTGGTCAGAAGGCGTAGCGGCAGCCATAGCTGCAAGGCTTCGCGGGCTTTCCTGCCCACAGGCAGTACGCGCGTCTTGCTGCCTTTGCCGAGCACTTGCACCAGGCCATCGGCGAGGTCTAACTGATCGAGGTTCAGGCCCGTCAGCTCCGACAGGCGCAGGCCCGAGGAGTAGAACAGCTCCAGGATTGCCTGGTCGCGATGGGCCAGGAAGTCATCCTCGACGGCACCGTCGAGCAATTGCAGGGCGCGGTCTGTGTCCAGGGTCTTGGGCAGGCGCCGTTCGCCTTTGGGCGGTGACAGGCCATTGGCCGGGTCGTGGTCGCACAGGCCTTCGCGATTGAGGTAGTGATAGAGGCCGCGCACCGCCGATAGCAGGCGAGACAGGCTGCGGGAGGATTGGCCCTGTTGGTGCAACCGGGCGACCAGGCTGCGCAGGGCCTGGATATCCAGGGCCTTCCAACTGCTGACGTGCTGTTTTTCGCAATAGGCCAGGACCTTGTTCAAGTCCCGCCGATAAGCTTCCAGCGTGTGGGACGACACCTGGCGCTCATTGCGCAGGTGAGCGCAGTAAGCGTCCAGTTGCCGCTCCATGATCAGCGCACCGCGCGCAGGGTGGTGGTGTGGCGTGGCAGGACGCGGCCCAGCACTTCGGCGATATAGGTCAGGAACAACGTGCCCACCGAGCTTTTGTAGTGCGCCGGGTCGCGGCTGGCGATGGCCAGTACCCCGTGCAAGCCTTGATGGCTGAGGGCGATAACGGCCGTAGAGCCGATCTGCTTGCGCTGTTCGGCGCCAAACAGGAAGTCCAGCTCATGCTCGCGCAAGGTGCCGCTGACGGTCTTGCCTTCGGACAGCAGGCCACCGATGGCCGTCTGCGCTTCGCCGCCTGTGACCCAGCGGCCCACCGGCATCGGGTTGTCGCTGAACAGGATCAGGCTGACGAAGGGCACCTGGAAATCCTCACGCAGGCTGTCTTCCACGGCGATCACCGTTTCTTCCAGGCTGGTGGCATCCATCAGGGTCAGAATCAGGCGGCGCGTCTTGTCGAACAAGCGGTCGTTGTCGCGGGCCACGTCCATCAGATGAGAGAGTCGGTGGCGCATTTCAATGTTGCGCTCGCGCAGGATCTTCATCTGCCGCTCCACCAGCGACACGGTATCGCCGCGCTGGTGGGGGATGCGCAGGGCCGGCAGCAGTTCTTCGTGCTCGACGAAGAAGTCCGGGTTAGCCTCAAGGTACGCCGCGACAGCAGCGGCCTCCAGGCTTTCACTCGGGGTAGCGTGTGCGGGTACTTGAGGCTTATCGGTCATTAGCTTGGCTCACTCATAGACGGACCTGTCCTTCGTATACACGCGTGGCTGGCCCGGTCATCATCACCGGGTGGCCAGGGCCTGCCCATTCGATGGACAAACGTCCGCCGGGCAGGTCGATCAACAGTGGCGAATCCATCCACCCCTGGCTGATCGCGGCCACGGCAGCGGCGCAAGCACCGGTGCCGCAAGCCTGGGTTTCGCCGGCGCCGCGTTCCCATACGCGCAATTGCGCACGGTTACGGTCGATCACCTGCAGGAAGCCCACATTGACCCGTGCCGGAAAGCGCGGGTGATGTTCGATCTTCGGCCCCAGTTCATGCACGGGGGCGTTATTGATGTCGGTGACCCGCAGCACCGCATGGGGGTTGCCCATGGACACGGCGGCGACCTCCACGGTTTTGCCCTCCACATCCAGTGGGTAACTGAGGGCCTGCTCGGTGGCCTGGAACGGAATATCCGCCGGCACCAGGCGTGGGGCGCCCATGTTGACGCTGATCTGGCCATCATTGCGGATGTCCAGTTCGATCACGCCACCCTTGGTTTCGACGCGAATCTGGCGTTTGGCAGTCAGGCGTTTGTCGAGCACAAAGCGCGCAAAGCAGCGCGCGCCGTTGCCACACTGTTCCACTTCGGAACCGTCGGAGTTGAAGATCCGGTAACGGAAATCCACCTCCGGGTTGCTCGGCGCCTCGACCAGCAGCAACTGGTCGAAACCGATCCCGGTGTGGCGATCGCCCCACTGTTTGGCGTGCTTGGGCAGGATGTGCGCGTGCTGGCTGACCAGGTCGAGGACCATGAAATCATTACCCAGCCCGTGCATCTTGGTAAAACGCAGCAGCATGGCTTACTCCGGCAGCAGGCTTTCGCCAGCATACAACTCGGCTACCGTCTCGCGGCGACGCACTTCAAATGCTTGATCACCGTCCACCAGCACCTCGGCGGTGCGCCCGCGGGTGTTGTAGTTGGAACTCATGACAAACCCGTAGGCACCGGCCGAATGCACGGCCAGCAGATCACCTTCTTCAAGCGCAAGCTGACGGTCCTTGGCCAGGAAGTCGCCGGTCTCGCAGATGGGCCCGACGATGTCATAGGCGCGGGCGTCGCTTGCGCGCGGCGTCACGGCGGTGACGTCCATCCAGGCCTGGTACAGCGCCGGGCGGATCAGGTCGTTCATCGCCGCATCGACGATGGCGAAATCCTTGTGCTCAGTGTGCTTGAGGTACTCGACCTGGGTCAGCAGCACGCCAGCGTTGGCGACGATGTAGCGGCCTGGCTCGAACATCAGCGTCAGGTCGCGGCCTTCGATGCGTTCGCGCACGGCCTGGATATAATCGGCAATCAGCGGCGGCTCTTCATCGCGATAACGCACGCCCACGCCACCACCGAGGTCGATGTGGTGCAGGTAGATGCCGCACTCGCCCAGGCGGTCGATCAAGGCCAGCAGGCGGTCGAGGGCATCCAGGAACGGTGGCAGGGTGGTAAGTTGCGAGCCGATATGGCAGTCGACACCCAGCACTTCCAGGTTCGGCAGTTGGGCGGCGCGGATGTACACGTCCTCGGCGTCGGCGATGGCAATGCCGAACTTGTTCTCTTTGAGACCGGTGGAGATGTACGGGTGGGTGCCGGCGTCGACATCCGGATTGACGCGCAGGGAGATCGGCGCACGCACGCCCATCTCGGCGGCGACCATTTGCAGGCGCTCCAGCTCGTCGGTGGATTCGACGTTGAAGCAATGCACGCCGACTTCCAGGGCGCGGCGCATGTCTTCGCGGCTCTTGCCGACGCCAGAGAAGACAATTTTGTCCGCCTGGCCGCCGGCGGCCAGTACGCGTTCCAGCTCGCCACGGGATACGATGTCAAAACCAGCGCCAAGACGCGCCAGGACATTGAGTACACCCAGGTTGGAGTTGGCCTTGACTGCGTAGCACACCAGGTGCGGCACGCCGTCGAGGGCGTCGGTGAACGAGCGGTATTGAGCTTCGATATGCGCACGCGAGTACACATAGGTCGGGGTGCCGAAGCGCTGGGCAATCGCGGACAATGCCACGCCTTCCGCGAACAGCTCGCCGTCCCGGTAGTTAAAAGCGTCCATAAGTTTCCCTTAACTTAGTAGGTGTCGTGCTTATGGGCTTTTGACGGCTTTTGCGACGATTGCGCCTGTTCGTTTGGATCTTTGCTGTCATCCGGCAGGTACAACGGGCCTTTCTGGCCACAGGCACTAACGAGGCAAGCGACCGCGACGAGCGCAGCAAGGGAAGAGATCAGGCGCTTCATGGCGAAATCCTTGAATATGCATTAATTGCGCCCGAGTATACCGACCACCCGCCAGCTTGCCTATGCGCCGCACCACCCGTCCGGCGGGGGTTTGCCGAGACAGTAGGGAAGCAGGCTACGATGCCTGGGGATATTTCGTACCGTCATCCGTGATGAAATCAGTATCCTTTGCAATCGGCGAAGCTCGCCCGTATCGTGCGGCGCTTGAGCAAAACCAGACACTTTTGAGGTTGCCACAATGAGTTTGACCGAAGCCCGTTTTCACGACCTGGTGGATGCCACCCAAGAGAAGCTGGAAGATATTTTCGACGACAGCGGCCTGGACGTGGACCTGGAAAGCTCGGCCGGTGTGCTGACGGTCAAGTTCGAGAGCGGCCAGCAATTGATCTTCAGTCGCCAGGAGCCGCTGCGTCAGTTGTGGCTGGCGGCGCGCTCCGGTGGCGTTCACTTCGACTACGATGAAGAAAGCGGCAAATGGCAGTGCGACAAGAGTGAAGAGTTGCTGGGTGAGATGCTTATGCGCCTGGTTCAGGAATACACCGGCGTCGAGCTGGATTTCGACGAGATCTGATGGTGAGTGAGCCTGTAGCCGTACGCCCGCCCAAGCCGCTGTTCAGCAATGTCAGCCCGGCGGTGCCGTCACCTTGTATCAGTTTGTGTCGCCTGGACGAGCGGAAAGTCTGCCTTGGCTGCTTTCGCCATGTGGAAGACATCCGGGAATGGCGCTCTGCCGACGATGCGCGGCGCCGGGTGATCTGCGCCGAGGCCGAGCAGCGCAAGGCGAGCGCCTGACGGCGTCTTGTTTATTTGTGTCGCTGTGGTAGTGTCCGGATACACCTCCATTCATCGAGGTCCGTGAGAACCCCGCCTTTTCCTGGCGGGGTTTTGCTTTTTTGTGCAGAAAAAAGGAGTCTGCCTGAATCATGACCACCGCACCGTCCATCATTCTTACCCGTCTTGACGTGCAGCGTCTGGAGCAACTGATCGACCGCTTGGGCGACGAGTTTCCCGGCGTCGAAGCGTTGCAAGCCGAACTCGACCGCGCCGAAGACGTGGTTGGTCACGATGAAGTGCCTGCGGGTGTCGTGACCATGAATTCCAGCGTGCATTGCCGTGAACAAAGCAGCGGAAAGGACTATCACCTGACGCTGGTCTACCCCAAGCACGCGAACGCCGACGAAGGCAAGATTTCGATCATGGCGCCCGTGGGCAGCGCATTGCTTGGCCTGCAAGTGGGCCAGCACATCGACTGGCCGGCGCCTGGCGGCAAGACCCTCAAGCTGGAATTGCTCAGCGTCGAAGGCCAGCCCAAAGATGGCGGCGCCTTCCCGCTCTAAACCTGATCCAAGGCCGCATTGAGTGACTGTTCCAGTTCGGCTTTATAGCGCAGGTACAGATTGCTTGGGCTTTGCACATCACCGAGCAGCCCCGACAGATCCAGATCAGTGATATAGCCGCGGTAACGCTCGGTTTCCCGACGTTGCCCGACGATCTCCCGGGCGACCACTGCAAACAGCTGGTCGCCAAATTCCAGTTCGGAAAACTCCCGCTGATTACAGTACAGGGTGATCCCTACCTGGCCTGGCGCGCCTTTACCGATGATGGCCTGCACGTCATAAAACGCCTTGTTGGGCGGGTCTTGCGGGGCCGGTCGTGGCTCCACGCCCCGCGCCCGGCCGTTGCCCGATGGCAACAGTTGGTAGTACAGGATCTGTACTTCGCCCGCAGGTTGCTGGGTGTCCAGGGACAATAGCGCTTCCCGGCGGTACAGGATCGATTGCAAAAAGCGTTGCAGTGGGGCCAAGAGGCTTTGCTCATCATGAAACGGCAAGCGCTGTTGCCAGAGCGCGTTGAATTCGTCGAGCACATAGACGTCGGCGAAGCCTTCATTGACCCGGTAGAACACCTGCACACACTCGGCTTGGCCCATGGGCAGCAGCAGCGCCAGGTCGTGGTCTTCCAAGGCCATGGCGTCCAGGTGCCACGGGCTGTAGCTGGCCAGCTCCTCGCTAAGGTAAGCGATCAGCGCGTCCTGAGTCGGCAGTGATACATGGGTGGCTTGGCCCGGTACCAGTTCCATGACGTGATAATGCTGTTGCACCTGGAGCAGGTAGCGATGATTGCCCTGGCCGAGCAGCAGATGCTGCGCGGTGTCGAATACTTCTTCCACCCGCTGGGCAATGAACTGTGCCCGGTTGTGACAAAAACAACGCACTCGCAGGCGTGGCAGATGGTTCGATGGCAATTGGTTGAGATAGTCGCGCAGGCAGTCGAGCAGGGCGTGCGGGCCGTCATAGCGGCTGACCATTACTTCGTTCCAACTGTTGAGCGTGACTTGGTCCAGAGTCAGCACCAGGTTGTCGCGCACGCCGGCATAGCTCAGGGAGTCGGTGCGCTCCGTGGTCATCAGAATATTCAGGTCGCGATGATGCTTGAGCGGGTCAACCCCGACGTTGATCAGCAGCAGCACCTCTTCTGGCACTGCCGGGCGCAGCAAGCGGACCTCGTCGACACTGGCCAGGGGCAGGGTGATGGTCTGTTGCAGGCTGCCCAGCAGGTTGAACAGCTCGAACTCGGTCATGTCACTGGTGCCGGGGTGCAGCGCCAGGCGGGTGCTGCTGTCGATCACGCCGTTGCGATGGCACCAGGTGAGCATTTCCAGCAGGTCGCGGCTGCGTTTGATCGGTGCAAAGTGTTCCCATTCGAGAGCGGTAAGGTTGCCGTTATACAGGCCCCAATGGTATTGGCCCGGCTCCTTGCGGTTGGGCGACTGCACCAGAGTCAAGGTATCTTCGGCCAGGTCAGGGGCGATGCCGGGGTTGATGAACTCGACCTTGCCGGCCTTGCGCTCGAACGCCGCGTACAAGCGGCGGCCCAGTACATTGAGTTCGCGCTTATTGACCGCGCTGGCGGTCTGTTCGCTGCGGGTGAACTGCGTGAGGAAGCGGTAGCTGTAGTTCAACTCATTGACCAGAGCACGGCGCTCGGAGGCGACCTGGCGCACTTTCCATTGGCTGCGGCTGTCCAGCAGGGCCAGTTGGCGCGTGTCCCAGCTCCACTCCTGCGCCAGGCGTTCCAGCAGTTGCCGTTGCCAACCGGCGGTGCGCTGGCCGGCGCTGAGCTTGCGGTTGACCTTCAGGTACAGGCTGCGCCGCACCAATTCCAGGCGCTCCAGCTCGTTGCGGGCCTTGAGGTACTCCTCGATACGGCGGTAGACCATGATGTACGGGTCCAACTCATCCAGGTCTACCTGATGGCTGAACACCGCCTGTTTGAAGCGCAGGCTCAGGCAGCGCACGTTCGGGTGTTCGCTGGCGTAGACCTCGGTCAGCAGCAGCTTGAGCACCGACTTGTAGGGCGACTCGATGCCCTTGAACAGTTGCCACAGCCCGGCCCCGATAAACTCCCCTGGAGGAATATGAGCCAGATGGCCGAGGTCGAGGGTTTCATCGGTGCGGATAAAACGCTTGGACACCAGGGTGTGAGTAAATTCGGCGTAGCGGCTTTCTTCGTAGACCGGCACCAGCCACCAGATGGGCGTGCGCCCGGCCAGCCAGATCGCGGTGCGATAGAACTCATCCAACAACAGGTAGTGCTGGGTGGTGCCGCAGTCGTCGGAACTCAGTTGCGTATCGCGATCACCCAACACAAAGCGCGTCGGGTCGATCAGGAAGAAATGCGCTTCGGCGCCCATGCCCAAGGCCCAGGTTTCCAGCAGTTGGCACTTTTTGCGCAGCTCGGCCAGCTCGGTTTCGCTCAAGTCGGGAGCGTGGCACACCCACACGTCCATATCGCTTTGATCGGCCTGGGCCAGGGTGCCAAGGCTGCCCATCAGGAACAAGCCGTGGATCGGCGTAGGCGGGTTGCCGTGGCGCGGTTTATAGGAGAACGAACGGGTCAGGCGCTGGGCATCGGCCAGGGCCTGGGCGTCCGGTTCGAAATTCGACAGCCCGGCCGGCGTGCTGCTAGAGACATAGCCCGGCAAGAGCGGGTGATTGACGTGGAAAAACAGCGGCAACAAGGCCAGCACGCTTTGCTGACGTGGCGTCAGCCCCTCGACGGCCCGGGCCATGCGGCCTTGATTGAGGGTCATGAAACGCGCGCGCAGTTGGGTCAGCACCTTGCGGTCGATGCCTTCGTCCAGATCGGGGCGGATTTCATGGGTGCGGGTCATGTCGAACTCGTTGGCTCGCAGGGCCCGACGCGGGCGGCCATGCAGGAGTTTACAGACAGTAGCGTAGGAGTTTTAGAGGGAAATGGCTTTTTGGCGTCAGAATTCTGTATGCCGCGCAGCAGTGCCCGCGGAATCCGCAGGCGGCGGACTCCATGGGCAGTATCAGGTATCAGGCGGCTTCTTTGGTGCTGGCAGTGGTGAGGATGGTCAGCAGGGTTTGGGCTTGCTCGGCAGCGTCCCGGCCAAGACTCGTCAGGTAGCCCCCGTCCGGTTGGTCGATCAGCCCTTTGGCATGGAGGCGCTTGGCAGCGGCGATGGCAGTGGGGGCGGCAGTCTGATGGACTTTCAAGCCTTCCTTGGTGCTGTCCAAGGGGAAGAGTACAAGGATTTCCAGTTCGGCAACCAACTCAGGGGTATACGACATAAGGACTCCAGACTTTCTAAAATTTATTAGAGGCTAGCAGGCCATAAGGTGAACGCACTTTGCCGAACTGTCCAGCGTGTTGCTGCGTGCCGGGGTTATTCCTTTTCCGGCGGCAGCTCGGGCAGTGCCCGCAGTGCCGTTTCATACCACTCGGTATTGAAGGCGCGGTCATCTTCGAGCATGGCATCGATCTCGAACGCCAGCACGTGAGCCATCAGATTCAGGATATCTTCGCGCTCGTAACCCACCAGGGTCAGTTTGTTGAACGTAGCCTTGGCCGCTGGCGGGTTATCGCTCTCGATCTGGTTCTCGATGGCTTCGATCAGCGTGGTCTCGGTGAATTCTTCTTCGTCGTTGTCGATATCGGTCGGCTCGCTCATGGCAGGCTCCTCAAGGAAAGGGCGTCAGTCTACCCCCATTCAGGTGGGTGATGCTGCTGGTCAGGGTGCCCTCAAGGATCTATAACTCTTGCAGCCAACCCCACACCCGGCCTGGAGGCTTTGCGATGCTCAAGCTTTACGGATTTCGGTCAGCAACTACTACAACATGGTCAAGCTGGCGCTGTTGGAGAAAGGACTGCCCTTCGAAGAAGTGCCTTTTTACGCCGGGCAAACCCCCGAAGCTTTGGCGGTCAGCCCCCGCGGCAAAGTGCCGGTGCTGGGTGTGAAGCAGGGGTTCATCAACGAAACCAGCGTCATCCTCGAATACCTCGAGCAGAGCCAGGAAGGCCCGGCGCTGTTGCCCGCCGACCCGTTTGCGCGGGCTCAGGTGTTGGCGTTGTGCCGTGAGATCGAGCTGTACATCGAACTGCCTGCGCGGGCGTGTTACGCCGAGGCTTTTTTCGGCATGACGGTGCCGGAGGCGATCAAGGAAAAATCCAGGGCCGAGCTGCTGCTTGGGATGGGTACGTTAGGCCGGCACGGTAAGTTTGCGCCTTATGTGGCAGGTGAGAGCTTCACCCTCGCGGACCTGTATTTCATGTACAGCCTCAGCCTGGCCTGCGGTGTGGGCGAAAAGCTGTTTGGGCTGGACCTGCTGGAGCAGTTGCCGAAGGCGAAGGCATTGTTGGCGCGCCTGAATGAGATGCCCAATGCGCAGAAGGTAGAGGCGGACAGGCAGGCGGCGATGCCGGCGTTCATGGCGATGATTGCGGCCAAGAAATAGAGTCGCTTTTGTGGCGAGGGAGCTTGCTCCCGCTGGAGTGCGAAGCGCTCCCAAGATTTTGGGGCCGCTGCGCAGCCCAGCGGGAGCAAGCTCCCTCGCCACAGTTTTAGCGGCTGGCGAGCAATTCTTTGCCGCGCACGACCGCTGCCTTGACCTGTGCCGGCGCAGTGCCGCCCACATGGTTACGGGCATTCACCGAGCCTTCCAGGGTCAGCACGGCAAACACATCCTGCTCGATCTGGTCGCTGAACTGGCGCAGTTCTTCCAGGCTCATTTCCGCAAGGTCCTTGCCGGTGTCCACACCGTACTTCACGGCGTGGCCAACGATTTCGTGGCAGTCACGGAACGGCAGGCCACGGCGCACCAGGTAGTCCGCCAGGTCGGTCGCGGTGGAGAATCCGCGCAGTGCCGCTTCACGCATGATCGCGTGCTTGGGCTTGATCGCCGGGATCATGTCGGCAAAGGCGCGCAGCGAGTCGCGCAGGGTGTCGGCGGCGTCGAAGAGCGGTTCCTTGTCTTCCTGGTTGTCCTTGTTGTAGGCCAGTGGTTGGCCTTTCATCAGGGTCAGCAGGCCCATCAGCGCGCCAAACACACGGCCGCTCTTGCCACGCACCAGCTCTGGCACGTCGGGGTTTTTCTTTTGCGGCATGATCGAGCTGCCGGTGCAGAAGCGGTCTGGCAGGTCGATGAACTGGAATTGCGCGCTGGTCCATAGCACCAGCTCTTCGGAGAAGCGCGACAGGTGCATCATCGCGATGCTGGCTGCGGCGCAGAATTCAATGGCGAAGTCACGGTCCGACACGCCGTCCAAAGAATTGCCGCCCACGGCGTCAAAGCCCAGCAGTTGTGCGGTGTACTCACGGTCGATCGGGTAGGTGGTGCCGGCCAGTGCAGCGCTGCCCAGCGGCATGCGGTTGGCGCGCTTGCGGCAATCGACCAGGCGTTCGTAGTCGCGGCTGAGCATTTCGAACCAGGCCAGCAGGTGGTGGCCGAAGGTCACGGGTTGTGCGGTCTGCAGGTGGGTGAAGCCGGGCATGATGGTGTCCGATTCACGCTCGGCCTGCTCCAGCAAGCCTTTTTGCAGGCGGGTGATTTCGCCCAGGATCAGGTCGATCTCATCGCGCAGCCATAGGCGGATATCGGTGGCGACCTGGTCGTTACGGCTACGGCCGGTGTGCAGTTTTTTGCCGGTCACGCCGATGCGATCAGTGAGGCGTGCCTCGATGTTCATGTGCACGTCTTCGAGGTCTACGCGCCAGTCGAACGTCCCTGCCTCGATCTCACCGCGGATGGTGGTCAGGCCGTCGATAATGCTGTCACGCTCGGCGTCGGTCAGCACGCCGACCTTGGCCAGCATCGTAGCGTGGGCGATGGAGCCCATGATGTCGTGGCGGTACAGGCGTTGATCGAAGGTGACGGAGGCGGTGAAGCGCGCGACGAAGGCGTCGACGGGTTCACTGAAGCGGCCGCCCCAGGACTGGTTGGTCTTGTCGGTGCTCATGGATTCGCTCGTGATCTGCTTAAAAGAGGCATGAAGGTGTGCAGGCGATCATAACAGGGTTGCCCGTGGAGGCGGTGCTGCGGGTGGTCGGCAATTTTTTTGTGTAAGAGATGGCTAAGTGCCTTGCCGCCGACCGCATCCAGGACGAGACTGGTGACAGGTACTTATTGAAACGATATTTGACGATTGAGCAATGTCGCCTCACTGAGCGTCTACAGTTGGACTGATAGTGTGTGAATGCACCAAAGTCGGGTGATGCGGTCATAACCAGACTATCCATTAAACAGGGGGGTATTCGGATTGTTTATCAGTGAACCCTACGACGATGCCCGAATGCAGCGGGTCTTGGGCGCTATTGAACAGGTCCGGGTAAATTTGGGTGCCATTCTCAGGGCACTTTTTGCCGCTCGCGCTAGTCTTAGCGTGGATCGCTGTGACGTCAGTCACCGCACCTGTCTACGCTATCCTTGTGCGAGACTCACGCAGGAATCCAGCGCAATATGAATGTCCTGATCGTTGATGACGAACCCCAAGCCCGCGAGCGACTGAGCCGTCTGGTCAGTGAACTTGAGGGTTATTCAGTCCTTGAACCGAGTGCCACCAGTGGCGAGGAGGCGTTGACGCTGATCGACAGCCACAAGCCCGATGTAGTGCTGCTCGATATCCGGATGCCGGGCTTTGATGGCCTGCAGGTCGCCGCCCGCCTGAGCGAACGCGAATCGCCGCCTGCCGTGGTGTTGTGTGCGGCGCAGGATGAGTTTTCTGCACAGGCGCTGGAAGACAGCGGTGTCAGTTTTCTCGTCAAGCCGGCCACTGCTGAAGCCTTGCTCAAAGCTTTGAAAAAAGCCGAGCGTCCCAGCCGCGCCCAACTGGCTGCCTTGACGCAACCGGCTGCGCAAAGTGGTAACGGGCCACGCAGCCATATCAGCGCGCGTACCCGCAAGGGCATCGAACTGATCCCACTCGGCCAGGTGGTCTACTTTATTGCCGATCACAAATACGTGACCTTGCGCCACGAGACCGGTGAAGTGTTGCTCGATGAGCCGCTCAAGGCGCTTGAAGACGAGTTTGGCGAGCGTTTCGTGCGCATTCATCGCAACGCGCTGGTCGCCCGTGAACGCATCGAGCGGCTGCAGCGCACGCCCCTGGGGCACTTTCAGCTATTCCTGAAGGGGCTCAATGGCGATGCGTTGATCGTCAGCCGACGCCATGTCGCTGGCGTGCGCAAAATGATGCAGCAGCTTTAGCCCAAGGGCTGCGGCGCGGTCTGCATTCCTTATCCCGGTGCGACGTGGCCAGGGAGGCCCCGCACTTGCTGATTCAAATCAAAGCGTATTTGCCTGAGCTGTTATTATCCGCCGTATCTATTCAGTACGGATTGATCCATGTCCTCTCGCGAAATCCGCATCGCCACCCGTAAAAGCGCCTTGGCCTTGTGGCAGGCCGAATACGTCAAAGCACGCCTTGAGCAGGCCCATCCCGGCCTCAAGGTCTCCCTGGTGCCCATGGTCAGTCGCGGCGACAAGCTGCTGGACTCGCCGCTGTCGAAAATCGGCGGCAAGGGCCTGTTCGTCAAGGAATTGGAAACTGCGCTGCTGGAGAACGAAGCCGACATCGCCGTGCATTCGATGAAAGACGTGCCCATGGACTTCCCTGAAGGCCTGGGCCTTTTTTGTATCTGCGAGCGCGAAGACCCGCGCGACGCCTTCGTTTCCAACACCTTCGCGTCTCTGGACGAATTGCCGCCAGGCAGTATCGTCGGCACCTCCAGCCTGCGTCGCCAGGCCCAGTTGCTAACGCGGCGTCCCGACCTGCAGATCCGCTTTTTGCGTGGCAACGTCAACACGCGCCTGGCCAAGCTGGACGCCGGGGAATACGACGCGATCATCCTCGCCGCTGCCGGCCTGATCCGCCTGGGCTTTGAAGACCGCATCACCTCGGCCATCAGCGTCGAAGACAGCCTGCCAGCTGGCGGGCAGGGTGCAGTCGGCATCGAATGTCGCACCGCCGACAGCGAAATTCACGCACTGCTCAAGCCTCTCGATCACGCGGACACCGAAGTGCGTGTTACCGCCGAGCGTGCCTTGAACAAACACCTCAACGGTGGCTGCCAAGTGCCCATCGCCTGCTATGCCGTACTCGAAGGTGAGAACCTGTGGCTGCGTGGCCTGGTCGGTGATCCGGACGGCGGTAACCTGCTGACCGCCGAGGTGCGTGGGCCGCAGCGTGATGCCACGGCACTGGGGATTCAGGTTGCCGAGGAACTGCTGGAAAAAGGCGCGGGTGCCATTTTGCAAAAAGTCTATGGCGAGGCCGGCCCGCAGTGACCAAATGGCGAGTGCTGCTGACGCGGCCTGCCGAGGAGTCGACGGCCGTGGCGGCGTTATTGGCCAAGAGCGGCATTCACAGCAGCTGCCTGCCTTTGCTGGAGACCGAAGCCTTGCCGGTGACTGCTGAGCAACGCGCGGTATTCGGCGCGCTGCCGCGCTATTGCGCCGTCATCGTGGTGAGCAAGCCGGCTGCACGCCTGGCGTTGCAGCGGTTGGGGGACAGTGTGCCGCCAATGCCCTGGTTCAGTGTCGGCGCGGCGACGGCACAGATACTGGCCGATCATGGCCTCAAGGTTCACTATCCCGCCACTGGCGACGATAGCGAGGCCTTGCTTGAACTGCCCGCCTTGCGCGAGGCTATTGCACTGCCGGGCGGCCGGGTGTTGATCCTGCGCGGCGAGGGCGGGCGTGAGTTGCTGGCAGAGCGTTTACGCGAGCAAGGTGCTAGTGTCGATTACCTGGAATTGTATCGGCGTTTTCTTCCGGTGTATGAAAAGGGCGCGTTGATGCAACGCATCCAGTTGGAACGCTTGAACGGCCTGGTGGTCAGCAGTGGGCAGGGTTTTTTACACCTGCACGCTTCAGCCGGCCCCGATTGGCCAGAGGTGGCACAGCTGCCGTTGTTCGTGCCCAGCCCGCGTGTATATGAAATGGCGCGGGCGGCGGGTGCAGAAAAAGTTGTGGATTGTCGCGGCGCGAGTGCCGCGGCTTTGTTAGTGGCGTTAGGGAGCTATCCCGTTCCCACTCTCTGATACGCAAAGGACGGATACGTGAGCGAAACAGCCTTGCCTAAAGATGAAGCTCAGCCCGCGCTTGATGCGCCGGTCGAGACACCGGTCAGCGCGCCACGCCGTGGCAATGGCCTGGCCGTCGTCGCCTTGCTGTTGGGCGCTGCGGGCGTAGCCGCCGGCGGCTGGGGGATCTGGCAGGTCCGTGCCCTGCAAGCCAGCAGCCAGCACCAACTGGGCCAGGTGCAGATCCTGGATGACCAGTCCCAGAGCCTCAAGCAAGGCCAGCAACAGCTGGCCGCCCGCCTGGCGCAGTTGCCGGGTGCGGATGAGCTGGAAGAGCGTCGCCGCCTGGTCACGCAGTTGCAGGGAGATCAGCAGCGCCTCAACCAGCGTCTGGAAACCGTGTTGGGTGCCAGCCGCAAGGACTGGCGCCTGGCCGAGGCCGAGCATCTGATCCGTCTGGCCAGCTTGCGTTTGTCCGCCTTGCAAGACATTAACAGCGCCCAGTCGCTGGTCCAGGGTGCCGACGAGATTCTTCGCGAACAGAGCGACCCAGGGGCTTTCGCGGCACGGGAGCAATTGGCCAAGAGCCTGGCCGCGCTGCGCAGCACCGAGCAACCGGACCGTACCGGCCTGTACCTGCAATTGGCTGCCTTGCGTGACCAGGTGGTGCAACTGGCGGCGATTGCCCCGGAGTATCAGCTCACGGAGCCTGCTTCTCAGGGGCGCCCCACCAGCGATACGCAGAACCAGTTGAGCCAGTGGTGGGAGCAGATCTCCCGTTATTTCCGCATTGACTTCAACCCGGATGACAACATCCGTCCCTTGCTGGCAGGCCAAGGCCTGAACCAAGTGCGCCTGGCCTTGAGCCTGGCACTGGAGCAAGCCCAATGGGCTGCGCTTAACGGCGAGGCGGCCGTCTACAGCCGCTCGTTGGGGGAAGCGCGCAGCGTGTTGCAGGACAACTTCAACCAGGACAACCCGCAGAGCAAGGCGATGCTGGCGCGCATTGCCGAGCTTGAGCCCAAGGCCGTGTCCGTGGTCACGCCTGACCTGGCCGCGAGCCTGGCCGCTGTGCAGGCGTACCTTGAGCGTCGTCATCTGTCGGCCGACGAAGCCAAGGCCGCGGCTGGCAAACCGGCGACCCAGGAGTAGAGCTGATGAAGCGTTTCTATGTGATCCTGGTGCTCGCAATTGCGCTCGCCCTGGCCCTGGGTGTAGGCATTTCGAAGCACACCGGCTACGTGTTGATTACCTATCCTCACCTGCTGCATTACGAATCAAGCCTGTGGGCGACATTGGTGGCGGTGTTTGCCATCGGCCTGGCGATTTATCTGGTCCGCGTGTTGTGGAGCCTGGTCACCACATCCGGTGGCGTGGTCAACCCCTGGTCACGGCGCAATCGCAGCCGCCGTGTTCAGATCGCTATCGAGCAAGGCCAGATGGACCTCGCCGAGGGACGTTGGGCCAGTGCGGAGCGCCACTTGCACCGCGCCGCCGAAGCAGAGCGTCAGCCGCTGCTGTATTACATCGGTGCCGCCCGTGCGGCTAATGAACAGGGCCGTTATGAGGAATCCGACGGCTTGCTGGAGCGCGCTCTGGAGCGCCAGCCCCAGGCCGAACTGGCCATTGCCTTGAGCCACGCGCAATTGCAGATGGATCGAGGTGATACGGAAGGCGCGCTGGTCACTCTTCAGGCGATGCATGAGCGTCACCCGCATAACGCGCAAGTGCTGCGACAACTGCAACGCCTGCATCAACAGCGTGGCGATTGGTCGTCTGTGATTCGCCTGCTGCCTGAGCTGCGCAAGGACAAAGTCTTGCCCGCCAATGAACTGGCCGAGCTGGAGCGTCGCGCCTGGGGCGAGAACCTGAGCCTGGCGGCCCAGCGTGAAGAGCAAGGCGAAGCAGGGTTGCAGTCCTTGGAACGCGCATGGGAGCAACTGACCACTGCCCAGCGCCAACAGCCACAACTGGTGTTGGCGTATGCCGACCAACTGCGTCGATTGGGCGCGGATGCCAAGGCCGAAGAAGTGCTGCGTGGTGCTCTCAAGCGCGGTTATGACAGCCACTTGATCCGGTTGTACGGCCTGTTGCGCGGCAGTGATCCTGCGCGCCAATTGAAGTTTGCCGAAGGCTGGCTCAAGGACCACCCAGGCGATGCCAGCCTGTTGCTGACGCTGGGCCGTCTGTGCCTGCAAAACAGTCTGTGGGGCAAGGCGCGGGATTATCTGGAAAGCAGCCTGCAAGTGCAGCGCAATCCCGAAGCCTGCGCCGAATTGGCTCGCCTGCTGGCCCAATTGGGCGACACCGAGCGCAGCAACCAGCTGTTTCAGGAAGGCTTGGGATTGCTCGACAATCGCCTGCTGTCTTCGCCGCTGCCGGTGCCTGCGCGAGCTTGAAGTAGGAAAGGGTGAGTGGGTTGGCTCGGACCGATCCGACACCCGCTCCTTCAACGCTTGAAAACACTCGGTTTAACTGGCCTTGTTACTAATTCCTACTTGTTGTAACTGAATTTCCTCGGGCCCGTGGCGGGATGTCCTTATGTTTTCGAGGAAATGTCTGCTCTAGGGCGTATTGAAAGGGGTCGGGCCTTTCCTCTACCGTAGCGACCTATCTCTTGCAGTGCGGATAAACAATGTCTTTGGCCCCTTTACGCTCTTTGTTTTTCCTGGCGTTCATGGCGGGTGCGCTGACGTTGGGCGCGTCTTTCTACCTTCAATACGGCGCGCTGCTACGACCTTGTTTTCTATGCCAGGTACAGCGCCTGTTCCTCGCGTCTTTTGCCTTGATCAACCTGATTGCCGCACTTCACAGACCTGGGCGTTCCGGCCATTGCCTCTACGGGCTGGCGAGCATGGCCTGTGCGTTGCTGGGCGCCATCACCGCAGGCAGGCAAGTGCTGTTGCAGAACAGGCCGGCAAGTCAGGTCGGGGATTGCTGGCCCAGCGTGCAGCACATGCTTGAAAACCTGTCTGTCTGGCAGGCAATGCGCTCGGTGTTCAATGGCACGGTCGATTGTGTCGAAATCAACTGGACGCTGTTTGACCTGAGCCTGCCTGAGTGGAGTCTGTTGTTCTTCGTGGCGATGCTGATCCTGGGGTTCATGCAGGTGTCACGGTTGTTGTTCGACAGGCATTTGCGCCTCGCAACGCCTTGAAAACAAGACTCAGGTTGTAGGAGCGGATTAAACACTTGTATGAACATTCTCTCCTGCGTACCTTGAAGCCATAGTCATGCGGGCATAATCTGGCCCGCACGCGTTATCCAAACCGCTTGTCAGACACGGCCTTGTCCGTCTGCTGCTTCATCCTTGAAGTGTTGCGCAGGTACAGAGCTGCGGCGCCCCAATAGGGAAGAGAGATCATCATGTTGGAAAGTTGTCAGAATGCTCAGGAACGCTGGGGTGGGGTGCATAAGCTGATCGATAGATGGCTGTTGGAGCGCCACGAACTGATTCAGGCCTATGACACTCTTGGTGCCCATCCCGATGCATTGGCTGAGAAGCAAAAGCCTCTGCAAGAATTCTGCGGGTCTTTGGTGGACTACGTGTCTGCGGGTCATTTTGAGGTTTATGAGCAACTGACCGGCGAAGCGAAAGCCTTCAATGACAAGCGCGGATTGGAATTGGCCGAAACCCTTTACCCGCGCATTGATGTGATCACCGAGAAGCTGCTGGCCTTCAATGATCTGTGTGATGAAGGCAAGTGTGTTGCTGAAAAATTCAAGGAGCTCGGCGGTCTGCTCCATGAGCGTTTCGAGTTGGAAGATTGCCTGATCGAAGTGTTGCACACGGCCCACAAACAAAAGGCTGCTGTCCAGGCCTGACCCTCGGCGGGGAGATACAAAACGGTGCGCATGTCGCACCGTTTTTTTATGGGTCAGTGGCGAGTGCCGAGTAGTTCGATCTCGAACACCAGCGGCGTATAGGGGGGGATCAACTCACCTGCGCCGTCTGCGCCATAGGCCTGGGCTGAAGGAATCACCAGACGCCATTTCGCACCCACCGGCATCTGTTGCAATGCACTGCTCCAACCGCTGATCACGCTGTTGAGGCGAAACCATTGCGGTTGCGTACTTTTGTCGAAGACAGTTCCATCAGGCAGTCGGCCCACGTATTTAACCTGCACTTCATCGCTGGCCAACGGCTTGTCGCCAGTGCCCGCTACCAGCTCGGTGAGCAGGATCCCATCGGCCAACTGACGAACCCCGACGGTGGCTTTTTCCTTTGAGAGAAATTGCTGCTCGGCAGCGAGTGCTTTTTCGCTTTGAGGTCGTTGGGCGTCGGCGGCGTTCTGCGCTTCGTGCTGTGCGAGGATCTGTTCGATGCGCGCGTTATCCAGCGCCAGTGGTTTGCCCTGGTAGGCTTGCTTGAGTCCGTCGAGCAGAGCCTGTATCTGCAGGTCGGGGACTTCCTGGCGCAACCGTTCGCCAAGGCTTGCGCCCAGGCTATAGGCAAGATCGTGTGGGGTTGCGGCGGTGGTGTTTGAAGAGGGTTGCTCGCTTGCATCGGCCACGCAGATCGCCAAGCCGAACACTAGAAAAAGGTAACGCGACATGGGCATTCTCCCGGCGAAAGTGCGACGGATTATGCCAGTGCGGCTGCGTAAAAAGTGACGTGGTTTTCCGTTATATCGATAAGAATTTTCGCACGTTGCAACGCAACGCAAACGATACTGTCAACATGCCCTAGCGGCGGTAAGAGCAGAGGGCTAGTATGAGCCGCACCCACGTCAGCCAGGAGGTAAACCATGTCGGCCAAACAGAAGCCTGTAAATACCCCGTTGCACTTGCTCCAACAACTTTCGGGCAGCCTGCTCGAACATCTGGAAAGCGCGTGCTCCCAAGCCTTGGCTGATGCAGAAAAACTGCTCGCCAAACTGGAAAAGCAACGCGGTAAAGCGCAAGAAAAACTGCACAAGTCCCGCACCAAACTGCAAGACGCCGCCACTGCCGGCAAGTCCAAGGCGCAAGCCAAAGCCAAAGGCGCGGTCAAAGAACTTGAAGAGCTGCTGGATGCTCTCAAGGATCGCCAAGCCGAAACCCGCAGCTACATTTCCCAACTCAAAAAAGACGCTCAAGAAAGCCTGAAATTGGCCCAAGGCGTTGGCCGTGTGAAGGAAGCCGTAGCTAAGGCACTGGGTGCTCGTACGCCTGCAAAAGTAGCCGCGAAGCCAGCCGCTAAAACTGCTGCCAAACCAGCCGCTAAAACCGCTGCTTCCAAACCAGCCGCCAAGCCAGCCGCTAAAACCGCTGCTTCCAAACCAGCCGCCAAACCAGCCGCCAAGCCGGCTGCTAAAACTGCTGCTGCCAAACCAGCCGCTAAGCCAACTGCTAAAACTGCTGCTGCCAAACCAGCCGCTAAGCCAACTGCTAAAACTGCTGCTGCCAAACCAGCCGCGAAGCCAGCCGCTAAAACTGCTGCTGCCAAACCAGCCGCCAAGCCAGCTGCTAAAACTGCTGCTGCCAAACCAGCCGCGAAGCCAGCCGCTAAAACTGCTGCTGCCAAACCAGCCGCTAAGCCAGCTGCTAAAACTGCTGCTGCCAAACCAGCCGCTAAGCCAGCTGCTAAAACTACTGCTGCCAAACCAGCCGCTAAGCCAGCCGCTAAAACTGCTGCTGCCAAGCCAGCCGCGAAGCCAGCTGCTAAACCTGCTGCTGCCAAACCAGCTGCCAAGCCAGTCGCTAAAACGGCAGTTGCCAAACCGGCCGCTAAACCCGCTGCTGCCAAACCAGCCGCTAAGCCAACTGCTAAACCTGCTGCCGCCAAACCGGCCGCGAAGCCCGCTGCCAAGCCAGCGCCCGCAAAGCCAGCTACTCCAGCAGCACCCACTGCTACTCCGGCAGCAGCCACCGCTCCAACTGCATCGGCCAGCAGCACCCCTGCACCGGTAGCGCCAAGCACCACCCCAACCAGCGCTTCCTAAGTATTGGTGGCCATGGCGCGCAATTGCAGCAGCGCGTCGTGGTCAAGGTTGGCGGCTTCGGTCGCCAGGCCTTCAAGCCATTCTTGCTGACCCGGCACCTCATTGATCGGCCACGCCTGCGCCAGCGCTTCCAAGCGCGCCAGCAGCGTTCTTTCGGCCTCCAGTTCCAGCGTCTTGACCTGCTCTCGTAGCAATGCCAATTGCGCATCCTGCTGGGCCAAGGCTCGCCATTGCCCGCGCATTTGTCGCAAGGGTTCGACAACCTGCACCCGCCACGGCTGGGCAATCTGCTGCAGTGCCTGAACGCGTTCGGGCTTATATGCCACACCTCGCCATTCCAGCCACGCACCACACAACAACAGGCACACGTCTGCCCCTTGCTCCTGCAAGCGCAGGCAAGCGGCCTCCACGCCCGGGCGGGCGTAGGTCGAAAGGGCGAAGCTCCACAGGTCAGCGCACATATTCACACCCAAGCCAGCGGCCAACGAAGCTGGTAGACTCCGCCGCCATTATGATCCGACTTCAAAGCCTAACATTACAGCGTGGCCCGCAACGTCTTCTCGAAGACGCCGAGCTGACCCTGCACGCCGGTCACAAAGCCGGCCTGATCGGAGCCAATGGCGCCGGCAAATCCACGTTGTTCGCCTTGTTGCTGGGTGAGCTGACCCCGGATTCGGGGGACTGCCTGCTGCCGGCCGACTGGCGCATTGCTCATATGCGCCAGGAGATCGACACCCTGGACCGTATCGCCATCGACTACGTGCTCGATGGCGACCTGCGCCTGCGCCAGGTGCAGCACGACCTGGCTGAGGCCGAAAAAGCCCAGGACGGTGCCGCACAGGCGCGCCTGCACTCGGAGCTGGACAGCGCCGACGGCTATACCGCCGACGCCCGTGCTCGCAAGATGCTCGCCGGCCTTGGGTTTACCAACGAACAGATGGACCGTCCGGTCGCGGACTTCTCCGGTGGCTGGCGCATGCGCCTGAACCTGGCCCAAGCGCTGATGTGCCCCTCGGACCTGCTACTGCTCGACGAACCGACCAACCACTTGGATCTCGATGCGATCCTGTGGCTGGAAGACTTCCTCAAGAGTTACCAGGGCACCTTGCTGCTGATTTCCCACGACCGGGATTTCCTCGACGCCGTGGTCGATAACATCGCCCATGTCGAACAGAAGAAAATCACCCTTTACCGTGGCGGCTATACCGCGTTCGAACGCGCGCGTGCCGAACGCCTGGCCCAGCAGCAACAGGCCTTTGAAAAGCAACAGGCGCAACGTGCGCACATGGAAAGCTACATCGCAAGGTTCAAGGCCCAGGCTACCAAGGCCCGCCAGGCCCAGAGCCGGATCAAGGCCCTGGAACGCATGGAAGAGCTGTCGGCGGCCCACGTCGATTCGCCGTTCGACTTTGTCTTCCGTGAGTCGGTGAAGATCTCCAGCCCGCTGTTGGACCTCTCGGACGCTCGCCTTGGCTATGGCGACAAAACCATCCTTGAGAAGGTCAAGCTGCAGCTCACGCCGGGCGCACGCATCGGTTTGCTCGGCCCGAACGGTGCAGGCAAGTCGACACTGATCAAGAACCTCTCGGGTGAGCTTGAGCCGCTGGCCGGCCGCCTGACCCGTGGCGAGAACACGGTGGTGGGTTACTTCGCCCAGCACCAACTGGACTCGCTGGACGCCAAGGCAAGCCCGTTGTTGCACCTGCAACGTCTGGCGCCGACCGAGCGCGAGCAGACCCTGCGCGACTTCCTTGGCGGTTTCGACTTCCGTGGCGCGCGCATTGACGAACCTGTGCTGAATTTCTCCGGTGGCGAAAAAGCCCGACTGGCCCTGGCCCTGATCGCGTGGGATCGCCCGAACCTGTTGCTGCTCGACGAACCGACCAACCACCTGGACCTGGAAATGCGCCTGGCGCTGACCATGGCCCTGCAGGAGTTCAGCGGTGCAGTATTGGTGGTGTCTCACGACCGTCACCTGCTCAAGAGCACTACCGACAATTTCCTGCTGGTCGCCGACGGCAAGGTCGAAGAGTTCGACGGCGACCTGGACGACTACGCGCGCTGGCTGACGGAATACCGCCTGCGCAATGCGCCGGCCAGCAACACGCCGGTCAACCCGGACAAGACTGACAAGAAAGCCCAGCGCCAGGCCGCCGCCGCGCTGCGCCAGCAGTTGGCGCCGCACAAGCGTGAGGCCGACAAGCTGGAAGCCGAACTGGGCAAGGTGCATGAGCGCCTGGCCAAGATCGAGGCCAGCCTGGGCGACAGCGCCGTGTATGAGGCGGCGCGCAAGGACGAGCTGCGTGACCTGCTGGCCGAACAGGCCAAGCTCAAGGTGCGCGAGGGGCAACTGGAGGAAACCTGGATGGAGGCCCTCGAATTGCTCGAAACCCTGCAAGCGGAGCTGGAGGCGCTGTCCTGATGGAAGCGTTGCAATTGCCAGTCCCGGTGCAATGGATCGAGCCCATCTGGATTGGCGTGCAAATCCTGCTGATCCTGCTGGCCGGCTACCTGGCCCAGCGCTTTGTCGCCAAAGGCCTGACACGCCTGGGTGAGCGCTACCCGCTCCCGCCGCAATTGCTGATGCCCCTGCGCGGCGGCTTGCGCTGGCTGATCATGGGCAGTGCACTGATCTTTGTATTGGGCCGCCTGGGTGTGTCGGCCACGGTGTTGTGGACGGCCCTGTCCGGCTTTGTCGCGGTGGCGGCCGTGGCGTTCTTCGCCATGTGGTCGGTGCTGTCCAACTTGCTGTGCGCGATCCTGATCTTTACCGTCGGGCCGTTTCGCCTGGGTGATATCGTCGAGCTGGTGGACACCGTCGACAAGCCGGGCGTGAAGGGCCGGGTCGTGGCGATCAACTTGCTCTACACCACGCTGATCGAAGTCGAGGAAGCCGGGACCAACAGCGCGATGGTGCAGGTGCCCAATAGTCTGTTCTTCCAGCGTTCGGTACGACGTTGGCCCGGGTCTGGCACCAACATCCTGTAGGAGCGAGCTTGCTCGCGAAGACCGTCAACGATAACGCAGCGCTTGCAGTCAGCCCGCATCGCCTGTGCATTTTTCGCGAGCAAGCTCGCTCCTGCAGAAATCTGTAGCCAGCCTTTGGTCGCTGGAGTTAGCTTAAGGCACAACCGCTAACTCCCTTGCGAGGTGTGCAATGGCTCTCGATACATGGCTGGCCTTTTTCCTGGCCAGTTGGATCATCTCCCTTTCTCCTGGCGCCGGTGCCATCGCCTCGATGTCCAGCGGCCTGCAATACGGTTTTGTGCGTGGCTACTGGAACGCCATTGGCCTGCAACTGGGCCTGGCGATGCAGATTGCTGTGGTCGCCGGTGGTTTGGGGGCCATTCTGGCGGCCTCGTCTACTGCGTTCTATGCGATCAAATGGTTCGGCGTGGCCTACCTCGTGTACCTTGCCATCAAGCAATGGCGCGCTTTGCCCATGGACATGACCGATGACGCCGCCGTACGCCCGATCGGCAAACCGATGGCGATGATGTTCCGCGGCTTTCTGGTCAACGCCAGCAACCCCAAGGCGTTGGTGTTCATGCTGGCGGTGCTGCCGCAGTTCGTGAACCCGCAGGCGCCGTTGTTGATCCAGTACCTGATCCTTGGTGCGACCATGATCAGCGTCGATATGATCGTGATGGCGGGCTACACAGGGTTGGCCTCGAAAGTCTTGCGCCTGTTGCGTACGCCTAAACAACAGAAACGTGTGAACCGCACCTTTGCTGGCTTGTTTGTCGGCGCTGCCGGTTTCCTTGCCAGCCTGCATCGCGCCACGGCCTGACCAAGCGACTGGCTCAAAAATGTGGGAGCGGGGGGGGGGGGGGGGGGGGGGGGGGGGGGGGGGGGGGGGGGGGGGGGGGGGGGGGGGGGGGGGG